>JANOQP010001032.1:0-9461 GCA_031414895.1 Saprospirales bacterium | reverse complement strand
TTCGAGCATATTTTTTGGATTTTTATTTCCGGATACCGAGCTTTTCGATGAGTGCGCGGTATTTGAAAATGTCCTTTTTCGCGTAATAAGCAAGGAGGCTCTTGCGCTGCGCGACCATCATGATGAGCGAACGGCGGGTTGCGTGGTCTTTTTTGAAGGCCCGCAAGTGGTGCGAGAGCTGCTCGATGCGGAAGGTGAGGAGGGCGGCCTGCACTTCGGTCGCGCCGGTGTTCTTGACGTCGCCGCCATAAGCGAGCGTGATCTCTTCGATCTTCTCTTTTGGATAATAAATTGCCATTTTTTTGCTAAAATTTTTAGTGAACCAAATCGAATCGCTGGCAAGCGGTTCGCCATTAGTTTGCTTTTTTGAAAAGCGGTGCGAAGGTAGTTCTACTTTCCGGGAAATTATTCGCCATTTTTGACGAAAAACCTTTTTTCAAAAATAAAGGCAAGTTTTTTTTGGTGAAATTCAACCCCGAACCATGCCTGCCGAATAATAGATTAGCATCCATTCGCCGCCCAATTTTGCCCAACGCCTTTCGACTACGAAGCCCACATCCGCCGATGTGCTGATTTTTTCGACCATCAATTCCGGGCCGACGGGCGTGAAATCGCGTTTGAACTCGCCCGTGTTCAACGGCGGCAGCGACTGGATCTTCCAATCGGTTTTTGTCCAGTGCGTGTTGAGGGCAACCGAACCGTCGGGCATTTTTTCCGCGTCGCGCGCTGGCATCGGGAACTGGATATGCGCCAGTTGGAAGACCGAATCCCTATGGAACTGTTCGTAGAATTTCACGAAATCGGCGGCCAGATCGACCACTTTCTCTTCGGTCGGCGTGGCCGTTTTTGGGTTGTTTTTACAAAAAAGGAACAGCGTGGAAAAAGCAAAAAGGAGCAGGCCGAGGCGCATGGTTACGTTTTTTTTTGAAAATGATGAACGGTTGAAATTCGGCGGTTTTGTCAATCAACGTCGGATTTGCCGTTCACCGTCCGCCGTTGGCCGTGAGAAAGATTATGTGCCGCGCAACTTCGCCAAGCTCGCTTCGATGAATTGCGGAATGACCGTCGCGTGCGTCAAACCAATCTTTTGCGGGTCGGCAAGGTCGCGGATCATGCGGTTATAGGTCGGTTCGCCGTGCAGTTCCTCGACTTGTTTTTTGCGCTCGGGCTGTAAAAAATGGTGCAACATCCCCTCCGGGTTTGCCTCCGGGTGGAACTGCGTGCCGACCATTTCGGGCGAAAATCGGACGGCCATCACCGCCCTTTCGTACTCGACGTGCGGGCGGATCTTTTCGAGGCACAAAATATGTGCGCCCAGTTCTTTGAGCCGTTCGGGCATAGGTTTGACGACCTCGAACCGCCGGAAATCGGCAATATAAAACGGGTCGGGCAGCCCTTCAAAAATCGTGTCTCGCTTGCCCGCCGCCGTCAAATGCGCCGGATAGGTGCCAAAAGACCATTTTCGCCGCGCCTCGACCGAGCCAATCTTGAAAAAATGGCAGGCCATCTGAAAAGAATGACAGATGAAAAAACAGTGCTTTTTGCGCGGCTCGTCCGACCGGTTGTGGTCCCAAATGCGGTCGATAAGTTTGTAAAAAGGCTTTTCCCAAACGTCTTCCACATCCTTCAACGGGTCGCCTGGGCCACCGGAAAAAATATAAATATCGTGTTCCAGCCCCGGAACCTCGCTTTTTGCCCGCACGTCGAACACCTCGAACGCGATTTCGGGCGCGTAGCCGCCGAGCATTTTTTGGAGCATCGGCATGCCCCGGTTCGTCTCACCGTTGTACATATCGAGTACGGCGACGCGGGCGATGGGCTGCGCGGAATCGGAAATTTGGTGGGCGGCCTCGAACTGGGTGTCGAACATGGTGTGCAAATTTAAAGCCTATGTCAGGTTACATTTTGGGGACTTGAAATTCCCGGGGCGAATCTCGCGCCAGCTTTCGTTTTATTTCATAAATTAAGCAAACAAAAAACGCCAACCTCTAAATTCAAAATGGCGTTCCCGGTTTTCAAAAAACAACGTTAATTCAAAACAGCCTTTGTCAATTTCTTGCGATGTGATTGATGCGTTCAATGTCCTAAAATCAGCATATATCCAGAATCACCACCTAAAAATCATTCAACAAAACCTATGTGCCAATGGGGTCTATATGGTGAATTTTGCCCATCATTGCTGTCGGTTTCAAGCCTCGACCCGCCAATTTTCAACCTTAATTTATTGAAAATCAATGTTTTATGTCGTCTGTTCAATTTCGTAAAATTTGCAGCCCCCGATTTTGTGCGGTGCTCCTTTCCCTTTTTGCCCAATTTTTTATGTCCACGAAAACCGCCGGGCAACAGGAACTCGGCCTTTCGTTCCTCAACGACGATATTCAATCGCTGGCCGTCAACCCGGCTTTTTTCCCGGAAAAAAAACGGACAATCGCGCTGCCCGGGTTTTATGCCGACGGAAGTTTTTCCGCCGATTTGGGCATCCGCCAAATGTTCCCAAAAAACGCGGACGGCTCGACGGGCTTCGATGTCGATCGTATTTTGACCAAACTCGACGACTCCGGCAATCGTCTCAACGCCAGTTACGGTCTCGAAACCATTGGTTTTTGTCTGAAAAAAAACAGGTTCGCTTTCTCGCTCACCCATGCCCAGCGGACGGACGTGAAAATGACCTTTCCGAAAAAACTGGTCGAACTCCTTTGGAAGGGCAACGCCCCTTTCATCGGCCAGACCATCGAGGTCGCGCCCGGTTTTGATGCGGCGGCCTGGCAGGAAATCGCGCTCGGCATTTCCACGAAACGAGGGCCGCTCACGTTCGGCGGACGGGCCAAATTTTTGCTCGGCGCGGCGGCAGCGCGGTCGGACAAAGAGCAAATTTCGGTTTTCACCGACCCCGATATCTACCAGTTGAAAATGACGACCGATTTTGGTTTTGCCTCGGCGGGCGATGTTTTGCGGTTCGACACCGCGGGTCTCGGCTTCGACCCGACCATCAATTTCCCGAAACCGAAGCGCGCCTCCGCACAAAACTTCGGCCTCGGCCTCGACCTCGGTGCGCGTTTTAAATTGGGAAAAATCCAATTTGCCGTCAGTTTGCTTGACATCGGGAGCAGCATTTCGTGGAAAAAAAACGCAGAATACCGCCACAGCAATGGCGCTTTTGAGTACGACGGCGTCGATTTTCCGCCCACGGCGATCATCAACGGCGACGACCTCGATTTTTCGGGCAAGCTCGATTCTTTGAACGACGCGCTCAATTTCCAGACCTCGAAAACAGATTTCGAGACCGTTTTTCCGAGCCGCGCCTATTTCACCGGACAGTTCGGATTGGGTGAAAATTGGCTCGTCGGCGCGACTTTTTTCACCCAAAAAAAGACGGGAAAAGCGGATTCGCGGCAGGCTGTCGCTGTTCAGTTGCAGCGTTTTTTTATCAAAAAAAGGCTGATGGTCGCCGCACAATACAGCTTGGACGACCATTCGGTGGCCAATTTTGGCGCGACCATCGGGCTGAAAGTCCCCTATTTTAGGATTTTCGCGACCTCCGATGTGGTGCAAACGGCCTTCGCGCCATACAAAAACAGCCGGGTGAACTTTCGGGTGGGCGGCTCGGTTAATTTTTGAATTTTTACATTTTACGAGATACGCCTCGTATTTTTGCGAGGCATATCTCGTAAAATGTAAAAATCATGTTTGAACGGCCCGAACTTTCCATCCTCAAAACCCGGATAAACGAACCGCGAAAGTTTATCCAAGTATTGCTCGGCCCTCGTCAAATCGGAAAAACAACGCTTATCCGGCAATTGGTCCCTCAATTGGGGACGCCCGTTTTTTTTTCGTCGGCAGATGACAGGTCGGCAGCGGACGGCACTTGGCTCCGATCGATCTGGGAGTCCGCGCGGTTGCAAATGCGGGCCAACGAGGCCCCCGGCGCAATATTGATCGTTGATGAGATCCAAAAAATCCCGAACTGGAGCGAGGTGGTCAAAGCGGAGTGGGACCGCGACACCTTTCAAAACACGCCATTAAAGGTGATTTTGCTCGGCTCGGCGCGCCTGCAAATACAGCAAGGGTTGAGCGAATCGCTGGCAGGGCGCTTCGAGGTGATCCCGATGACCCATTGGCGTTTTGCCGAAATGGAGGCCGCTTTTGGTTTTTCCCCGGCACAATATGTCTGGTTTGGTGGCTATCCCGGCGCGGCCAGCTTGGTCCACGACGAGGAACGGTGGCGGCATTATTTGCTCGAGGCCATTGTTGAAACGACCTTGTCCCGCGATGTTTTGATGCTGACACGGGTGGACAAACCGGCCTTGCTGCGCCAATTGTTCGAATTGGGGGCCAGTTACAGTGGGCAAATTGTGTCTTTTTCCAAAATTTTGGGGCAATTGCAGGACTCCGGGAACATGGCGACCTTGGCCAATTACAGCAACTTGTTGGATGCTGCCGGCCTGATGACGACGCTCGAGAATTTCAGCAACCAACCGATCCGCAGCCGGGCCTCGCTCCCAAAATGGCAGGTGCGGGACCCCGCGCTCAAGAGCATCCGTTCGGCGGTCTTTTTTGGGGACATCCGCCTCCAACCCGAAAAATGGGGCCATTGGGTGGAGACTGCCGTGGGTGCACACTTGGCCGCCGCAGCCGCAAAACGGGAATGCCGCGTTTTTTACTGGCGTGACCGTAGCAACGAGGTGGATTTCGTGGTGGAACGCGCCGGGAAGGTGATCGGCATTGAGGTCAAATCGGGCAACCAACCACCGAACAAGGGAATGGCGGCCTTCGACAAGATTTTCTCGCCCCATAAAATGGTACTGGTCGGCGATCGGGGGCTTCCGTGGGAAGCATTTTTGAAAATGGAGGTTGCGGACCTGTTCTGAAAACCTTATTTGGGGATGTCCAAAAGAAAGGGCAACCAATTTTCCCGGTTGATGGTCCCGAAACTGGCCGACGGGTAGTTTTCCTGCCACGAGGCGGGCGGTTTGGCTGTTTTTTTTCCAAATTTGAACTCGAAACCTGCCAATTGTCCCTCGTGTTCTTCGACGTAATCGATTTCTGCGCCCGTTTGCAGCCGCCAAAAATATTGATTTGCCCGCGCCTGATGGTTTTCCAAAAGTTTGGAGCGCTCGATAAAAAGGTAGTTTTCCCAAAGTTTCCCGTCGTCCTCGCGCAGGTTGAGCGGTGCAAATTTGTCAATCAGCGCGTTCCGCACCCCCAAGTCGAGAAAGTAGATTTTTTGTTTTTTTGAGATCTCTTTTCGCAGGTTTCCGCTGAACCCGCCAACCGTTTTCAGGACAAATGTTTTTTCCAGCAGATCAATATATCGCTGTACGGTGGCGGTGTCGAGGCCCAATTGCCGGCCCAGTTCATTGAACGAAACCTCCGAGCCGATCTGAAACGCCAGCAGCCGGAGGAGGTCCCGGAGTTTGCCACTTTGTTGGATGCCCCCGATCTCGAGGATGTCCTTATAGAGGTAGGCATGGGTCAATTCTTGAAGAAAAATGGCCTTGTCTACGCGGTTTTCGAGCTCAAAAACGCCCGGGTATGCCCCAAAAACGAGCCATTCTTCAAGGCGGCCGTGATATTCGAGCGCACTCGAACGGGCCACCAATTCTTCAGCGGAAAATGGGTGCAAGCGAAACGTCCAGGTTCGCCCGGTCAATGGTTCATGGATGCGGTTGGCGAGGTCGAGCGATGAGGAGCCGGTGACGAGGATGCGCAGGTTCGGGAAATTGTCGTGCAGGATTTTGAGGTTGATGCCAATATCCGGGATCCGCTGCGCCTCATCGATGAAAAGATAGTCAAACCCGCCGACAAAAAGCCGCAGTTTTTCGGGATCGCGCGATGAAAAAACCTCCGAGTGCGGGTTGAAATCCGCGTTCACTTGCAGCACTTTTTTGCCCACCAATTTTTCGAGGATATGTTTCGCCAGTGTCGTTTTTCCCACTTGGCGTTGGCCATAAAGGATGATGATCTTGCGCGGTTCGCCTGTCAGCCGGGCGGCAATTTGCGATTCGAGGGTCCGTTCAATGAATGCTGCCATAAGTTTAATTCCATAATTTGACGCAAATTTATGGAATCAATTCCACAAAATGGCGCGAATTTATCGAATAATTGATTGCCCGCCCATCTTCCGCAACTTTTACCCCGCCAAGATCCCCCGCAAGACCCGCAGCACAGCCCGCCCTTTTTCGATATCAAAACCGGGCGCGGCAGTTTCTTTTTTTGATGAAATGTCGCCCAGATTTTTGGACAGGTCCAATAATTTCTGCCTTTCCGGCGGCGCAAAACGGCTGAACGTGCGCCGCAATAGCGGCAGCGATTCCTTAAAAACATCGTCCGAAAGCCCGGCGACCCATTCGTCCAAGATTTGCCAAAGCCCCTGTTGGTGAACCAAAAGCAGCCCGCTGCCGCTCAAAAACCCGTCGAGCCAAAGGCTGCCCGACTGGGCCGACGCGCCCCGTGAGAGGGCGAACGACATCCGCACGGCCGCCTTTTCTTTTGAAAAAATTTGACGGTCGAACAAGATCCGGGTGGTTTGGCCGCCGAGTTTTGGGGCGGAAATCTCTGTTTCCGCGATGCCCAAAAGTGCGGCCCCCCAAAGTTTCGACGGATCGGCGATGAGTTCGGAGACGCGGTTGACGGCGTTTATTTTTGCGAAAACATCATCCGCGGCCTCCTCGTTCAGCCCCGCGCAGGCCGATGGCAGGCCGATGCAAATGCGCGGAAAAATGCTGTTCAACACCGTTTCGACGGCCAAAAGGTCGGTTTTTCGCGCTGCGCCATATCGCAAAACCCGCACAAGCGGTGGCACGGCATCAGCCAAAACCAGCACGTCGGAGGTCACGGCGGCAAGGTTTTCGAGGGTCTTCAAAAGGGGCGAAATGAGCGCGGGCAGGTCTGCTTTCAGCACCGTGTCGAGCAGTTTGACGAGCGGGGCGAGGCTGTCGGGCTCGCCCATTTTTTTTTGCGAAAAAGCCGACGCGGCCTCCTCGATCGTCGGCCCCCAAATGCCGCGCTCGATGAGGCGGAGAGTGATCTCGGGCTGCCATTTTGCCGTCCAATATTCGTGAAAAGAGCCTTGCTCGCGGCCGCGGCCCTGTTTTTCGGTGGCAAATTGGAGGCCCAAAAGTTCGAGCCGGTGCAAAAACTGGCTCTTCCGCAATTGCGGTTCCTGGCGCAGATCGAGGTCAAGTTCGAGCGCGGCGGGGTTCTTCAAGACCTCGCCGAGCCGGAGCGTTTTGAGCTGTTTTTCAAAATCGGCCTGCAATGGCACGACGGGCGCACCGGGCGGCACCTGCCCCATCTGGTCGCCGATAATCAATTGATTTTCAATGAGTTGCCATTTTTCCGCGCTGCCGTCGCCGAGCGTGGATTGGGCCGCTTCGCGCAGTTCCTCGATGCCCGCGATGGGCAACCCGCGCAGCACGGCGATCGCATCGGCCAGCCGGACGGCATCGATGACGTGCGCCGAACTGGCGTCCAGGTCCTGTTCGCGCATCAGCCGGGCGGCCTGCAAAAGCCAGCGGATGGAGGCCTCCGGGCAGTTTTCCCACAAAATCTGGTACCAGTTCGGGCTTTGAACGCCCGCCGCGTAGCCCGACCGCGTGGCCAACCGCTCGAAAGTATAGGGGATCCAAGCAGCGCTGGTTTTCGATTTTTTTAGGTGCGGTTTGAGGAGCGCGACGTCGTCTTTTTCCTTAAAATATTGGACATCCTCGAGGACGGGCGCGTGCCATGCCCCGCAGATCACGGCCACATTTCGGAAGCCCTCGGCGAGCGCGAGGCGCAGGTTTTTTCGCATAAAAGCCTCGCGCAAAAGGGTTTCCTCGGTCTCCGGTTGGGATTTCGCGCCGCGCATTTCGCGCATCAGCTCGGTTATTTTTTCAAAGATCAAGAACGGGTCGGTGGCCGGGCCCGCGTGTTCGAGGGTCGCTTCCCACCAGCGTTCGTGATCGGCGAAACCGGCAATTTGGGCAAGCAGCGCGAACGGGTCGAGGAGCGGCCCATCATCCTCTTTTTCCTGTTGGAAAAATTTTTCCGGCGGCAGTTTCGGCTGAAAATCAATGAAACGGACGCCGATTTTTTCCCGAAAGGCAAACTGCACCGCCTGCCATTCCGGCGAAAACTCGGCAAACGGAAAAAACCCGGCCTCCCGCAGATCGGCGGGGTCATATATAAGGAGCGCGACGGGCGGGCGCATTTCGGCATCGGCCGCGAGCGCAACGGCAGATTGGCCGTCGATGGGGCATTCGACCAAAATCAAATCGGGCCGCTGCGCTTCGAGGGCGCGGAGCATGGCGCGGGCCGAACCGGGGCCGTGGTGGCGGATTCCGTAGGTTTTGAACATGGGCCAAACATACACGGAATGGCCGTTTGGGGCAAAAAACTGCCAATCCACCGGTCGAAAAAAGATGTGCAACTTTGTCGGTTGCGTAGTTTGAGCCACTGTTGGAATCCCCGCCAAAAACGGCCAAACGGCCTCAAATCAATTTCTACAAACCACCAATTTGGCCACCGCTAAATTACCAAGCGAATATTGTACCCTGATAGAATATGCGCCGGGCGGAAAATCATGAACATCCAGTTCAAAATTTTCGCCCGCTTTTAAATCCAATTCTTTTTGGTAGAGCAATTGGCCAATGGTATTGAAAACCTCGACCCGTGTTGCGCGGCAATCAACCACGGACAAATTCGTAAAATCGGTGGCAGGGTTGGGCTTTATGACAATATTGCCATTGCAATCCTTGGGGATTGGTGGCATAACAAGTGTCAAGGAATCGCATGGGCTGCCAGTAGACTCGTGCAAGCGGTAAAAAGGATTGTTCGGGACACTAAAATCATTTAGCGTGGGCAATTTAAACCCGGCTTCCTGAAATTGACAATCAATCCCTTTTTCATCCGGTTGGTGGATGATATGAAGCACATCAACATTGTTCAATGAACCCATATAGATTTTGTTGTCGGGGGCAAGTTGGAGACAATAAAAACCAGCGCCCAGGAGCGGGGATGGGATACAGGTACATTTTGCAATCTCTACTTTACTGGACGCTATTGGAAAAGCCTGTAAATCGTATTGATAAAGATAATAACCAGTTGCTGCATACACATACCGACCATTAGGTGAAATGGCAACGCTGCCCCGGAGGTAAGTCCCTTCCTCAAAAGACATGACCTCGCCGCCGTAAAATTCTCCTGCACACCTATCGAACCCATAAACATGAAGTCCGTTGCAATAGTCAATACAAGCATAAACATCACCTTTTGGCGAAAAAACATTGGTCACCAACGGGCCATCGCTCAATTTTGGGCAAGTCCATGGAAATTTTACCTGACAGATTTTAGGCCCCACAATGCCCTCCGGCCCGAATCTGTACAAAAATATCGTATCCGAAAACCGCTTTACAACCGGTATCCACCAGTCCCGACCATTTGCATGCCTAACTTTGATAACGACAAATTAAATTAGTATC
>JANOQP010001031.1:0-2895 GCA_031414895.1 Saprospirales bacterium | reverse complement strand
TTGGCCTCAAAATTCGCGCAGTTTCGAAATCAGTCCACAAAAACAACGCCCGAGGCCATGAACCGGAGCTCTTTTTTAGGCGCTGTGATGGCATCAATTTCGGCCTTTGTCTTGCCCGCATCGCCCGCGAGGTGCTGCAATTCTTCGACAGAAGTGACCTGTGAGTAGGCATATCCGTCGACGACGGCGCGTTTTCCGGCGCAATCGAGTGGCATGAAAAAGGCATAATCCTTGAACTTGACCTTCATTTTCGGCGCGGCCGGGTCGTCGGCGACGAAATCCATCCAGCAGCCCTTCACTTGGCAGACCGTCTCGATTTTGCCGACCAATTTGGCGGGCATCGAATCGGTGGTCATTTTTTTCACGAAATCGGAATAGTTCATCGCGCCGTCGGCGGTAATCGGTGCGCCGAAATGTTTGCCATCGTTGGCGGCAGGGGCGGCGGTATTGTCGCCCGTTGTTTTTGCGGCGTCGGTCTTGCAGCAATCTTTGTTGGAACAGGCGGCGGCCAAAACGGCGACCGCAGCGCAGAAAATCAAGTTTTTCAACATGGTGGTAAAAACCTTTAAATGGTTAAGAATCAATGAGTTGCGCGGTTTTTCGGCGGGGCGAAACTACAAATATTTGTTAGCTTCTTGTGGCATTTACAATAAAGGAATATGCTTACAGTTAGTTATGCGTTTTAGCGCGGACGGCGGTTTTTTTGAGAGATTTGCCCCGCTCGAAAACGCCCCCTGCTCCTTTTGAAACACGGATTCCTCCCTTTTTTTTAATCAAAAAACAACCCAATTATGAAAAGGATTTTCACAGCGGCAGTGGTCATTTTGATGGCGAACGCCCAAGTTTTTTCCCAAAACTGCATCAAGGGCGATTGCCAAAACGGGGTTGGCACCATCGTCTACCCGACTGGCGCGAAGTATGTCGGCGATTTTCGGCAGGGGCGCATCGAGGGCTCGGGGACGCTTTATTTTGTCAACGGGAACGTTTATACCGGGCAATGGGCGGGCCAAATGCGCGACGGGCGCGGCAAAATGGCCATGAAAAACGGCAACATTTACGAGGGACAATTTTCAAAAAACAAGATGCAGGGGAGCGGCACGATGGCCTATTCCAACGGCGACAAATACACGGGTAACTGGCAAAACGACCAGCCGCAGGGCGCGGGAAAATACCTTTTCAAGTCGGGCGAGCGATATGAGGGAAATTTTGTTTCTGGTCAATTTGACGGAACTGGGACGATGCACTATCCAGATGGTGCAAAATATACGGGAGGTTGGAAGGCCAATCGGAAGAATGGGAGCGGAAAATATTTTGCCTCAAACGGGGAGGTTACGCAAGGCACTTGGGCCAACGGCGAACTTACTGGTGATGAAAAACCGACGGCATCCACGGCCTCAATTTCGGCCAAACCGAGCACAAAACCCACCACGAAACCGACCGAAAAACCATCGGCCGGCAAGCCAAATTTGTCGGGCCTCCGCGATTGCGGGACGGTCAATTGCGGCAACGGAAAAGGCTATTACAAATATGGTGACGGCTCGATTTGGGTCGGCACGTTTCAGGAAGGCTACCCAGAAGGGGCGGGCACCTGCTTTTATGCGAACGCTGACCGTTACGAGGGCGGTTGGAGCAAGGGCGCACCGCACGGCGAGGGCGTGATGTTCTTTTCGAGCGGGCGCGTTTATGGCGCGGTCTGGCTTTACGGCAGCCCGGTGCGCGAACTCGACAGCCAAGAAGATGTCCCGACCGAGGCCGTCAATGTTGAGGCATCGAAAAACGTGAAAATCTGGGCCCTCTGCGTCGGCGTTGGCCGGTACGAACACATGCCAACGCTGCGCTATCCCGACGACGATGCCTATCAGGTTTATGCATTTTTGAAAAGCCCGGAAGGCGGTGCACTCCCCGATGGACAAATAAAAGTGCTGGTCGATGAGGACGCCAACCGCGACAATATCCTCCGGGCGATGCGGTCGCTGTTTTTGAAGGCTGACGAAAACGATGTGGTCTTGCTCTATTTCAGCGGGCATGGGCTGGAAGGCTCGTTTTTGCCCGCCGATTATGACGGTTATGCCAACAAGATACGGCACGAAGAAGTGAAGGACGTTTTCAACCAAAGCCGCGCAAAGCACAAACTTTGCATCGCCGATGCCTGCCATTCGGGCTCGCTCTTGGCCTCCAAATCGCCGATGACGGTGACCTTGGACAAATATTATCAGGCTTTTGAGGACAGCGACGGCGGCACCGCGTTGCTGATGTCGTCAAAAGGCGAGGAACTTTCGCTCGAGGACAACGGCTTGCGGCAGGGTGTTTTCAGCCATTATTTGTTGAAGGGCATGAAAGGCGGGGCCGATGCGAACCGCGACGCCATCGTGACGATCCAAGAACTTTATGAATTTGTCTATCAAAAAGTGCGGTCGTACACGGGCAACCAGCAAAGCCCGGTCTTGACGGGATCTTTTGATAAAAATATGCCGGTCGCGGTCATCCGGAAATAATTTGGACGGCGAACGGCTGACGGCAACCGCCCGCCGTTGGCCGTCAGCCGTTCAAAGAAAGGCATCCACCCATGCGGGGTGGATGCCTTTCTTTTTACTTTCGCCCAATTTTTGGGTCAAAACGCCCAATCCGAAATCTTTCAACCCGAAATCGAAAAGATGCCGCTCGACCAATATCACGAAGTTGAAGCCTACGAACAGGCGAAGGGCGAAATGTCCTTTTTCGACCATATAAACGTGCTGCGCTGGCATTTGATCAGGTGCGTGATTGCGCTGTTCGTGCTGACGGTTATCGTGTTCTTGAACAAAGATTTTGTGTTCAACACGTTGCTTTTCGGGCCGCGCCACCCGGATTTCCCGACGTTCGGGATCTTGTGCAACATCTCGCATTTCCTCCATC
>JANOQP010001030.1:0-5200 GCA_031414895.1 Saprospirales bacterium | reverse complement strand
GTGTCGCGGGCGATGGCCTCGCTTTTGGGGTGAATTCGCCCCCGTTTTCGGGCGTTTTTCAATGTTATGGCGTTTTGGGGAACATCAATCGGGGCCAAAACCCGAACGGTATTTGGAAACTGGTCATCTACGATACCTACGCAGGGGCCGACGCGGGTTTTCTGATCGATTGGCAATTCACGTTTGGCGACAGCCCGGCGCACCCTTTTGTCTACAAATCGAGCGACCTGCCGATCGTCAAACTCACGACCCTCGCCGCGCCCATCGAAAACGACCCGAAAGTGCCCGTTTTGATGCAAATTATCGACAACGGCGCGGGCATCCGCAACTTTTCGGACCAGACAAATTATGCCTACGAAGGCAAAATCATGGCCGAGTGGCAGGGATTTTCCGGGACGGGTTACCCGAAGAAAAACTACGATTTTGAACTCGTGGACGACCTCGGCAACGAGATGGACACCACCATTTTGGGGATGCCGCGCGAAAGCGACTGGATTTTCAAGGCCGAATTCCTCGACCGGACCCTCATCAAAAACACGGTTTCCTACGAAATGGCGCGCCGGATGGGCAATTATGCGCCCCGAACGCGGCATTGCGAAATCATGCTCGACGGCGAATATGCCGGCGTTTATACCCTGACCGAAAAAATAAAACGCGACAAAAACCGGGTGAATATTGCCAAATTGACCCCGGCGGACACGGCTGGCGTGGACTTGACGGGCGGTTATATTTTTGAACTGAACATCAATGGCGAACAGCCGGACTGGATTTCCGACTACCTGCCCATCAATTCGGCGGACTGTCCCTTGAACGTGGAATTCGAGTTTGTCTATCCAAAAAACACCAAAATCGAGCCGCAACAGGCCGAATATCTCAAAAATTACACGGCCAATTTTGAGGATGTTTTGATGGGCGGCAATTTTTTGGACACCGCGAGCGGCTACCGAAAATGGTTGGACGCGGCCACTTTTGTTGATTTCCTGATTGTCAACGAGTTCAGCATGAACTTCGACAATTACTTCCGCAGCACCTATTTGTACAAAGAAAAAGACACGGATGGCGGATTGTTGAAAATCGGCCCGCCCTGGGACTACGACCGGGCGTTCGGTTTTTTTACGCCCGAAATCACGAATTTGTGGGTCTGGCAAAATCCGCTCCCGTTTTGGCCGCAGCCATTTTGGTGGTCGCGGTTGTGGGAAGACCCCTCGTTCCGCCAACAATTGGCCTGCCGCTGGCAAAATTTAAGGCAAAACACGCTGGCCACGTCCGCTTTTTTGGGGCTGGTGGATTCGCTCGGCCTCCGTTTGGATGAGTCGCAAAAGCGCAATTTTCGGATTTGGAACGACCTCGGCACGATGACCTATCCGGCCCACCTCGACACGATGAAATCTTTCATCGCCCGCCGATTGATTTGGATGGACTCGACGGTGGCGGCAGAAATTCCGCTGGCCGCATTTTCTGGCGAACAAAACGGCCCGAACGATGGCTTTTGGGCCTTCTCGCCGACCGATCCGACCGCCCAAAATTTTCACTGGGATTTTGGCGACGGCAACACCTCGACGCTGAAAAACCCGGAACACCAATACGTTTCGGGTGGAATTTATACCGTCCGTTTGACGGTCGGCTACGGCACAGGCTGCACGGCGGTCGCGGAAAAAGTGCTCGATTTTCAATATTTGGATGCCCCGGAAGGCTCCGAACCGACGGTGGAAATTTCACCAAACCCTTTTTCCAATCGTATTTTTCTAAAAAACGCATCCGAAAAAACGGTCTGCCAATTGGCCAACGCGCTCGGACAGGTCGTTTTTTGGGGAAAAAATATTGGGCAGACCGATTTTTCAAAACTGCCGACGGGCATCTATTTTTTGAAAATTTCGGGGAAATCGACCGCCACTTTTAAACTTGTCAAAGTCTGAAACTGATTTTAAAATGAAAAAAATACTCGCTTGCCTCTCCTTTTTGCTCGCCATCGCAGCCTGCCAAAAAGACTTTTTGAACAAAAAACCCATCGTCGGCATCACCGAGGAAAACTTTTACCGAACCGAGGCCGATGCCATCGCGGCGGTCAATGCGGCCTACGCGACGCTGCAATTCCAGATCTCGCCCGCTGGGCATTTCCGCTGGTTTTGGGGCGACATCATGTCGGATGATTCTGAAAAAGGTGGCTCTGGCGACAACGACGTGGCCGCGCTTTTCCAGCTCGAAACCTTCAAAGGCCCCACCAATACCGACCTTTTGGAGTCGGAATGGGCCGCGAATTATGAGGGGATTTACCGGGCGAACGTCGTTTTGGAAAAAGTCCCGCCCATCGAAATGGACGCGAAACTGAAAGCCCGCATTTTGGGCGAGGCCAAATTTATCCGCGCCTGGAACTTCTATAATTTGGTCACGATTTTTGGCGGGGTGCCGATGGCCGACCATGTTTTGGCGCCGTCGGAGTACAATCTGCGCCGCGCCTCGGCGGAAGAAATCTGGGTTTTAATTGAAAAGGATTTGACCGAGGCGAGCATTGATTTGTGGAAACGCAGCGAATATCCGGCCGCAGATTTGGGTCGAATCACGACGGGCGCGGCCCAATCGCTGTTGGTGAAAACCTATTTGTGGCGAAAAAAATGGGCGGAGGCAAAGGCTGTTTCCGCCAAAATCATCGCCTCGAACGAGTATCAACTCGTCCCAGATTATGCCGAAATTTTCACGGTCGATGGCGAAAACAACTCGGAATCGGTTTTTGAAATCCAGTATATGAACGCTTCGGGCGGCAATTGGGGGAAAAACAATGCGAACGAGGGCTGTTTCACGAATGTCTTTCAGCGCGCCCGCGGACAGTTTGCGGGCTTCGGTTTCAATATCCCGACGCAAAATTTTGTGGACGAATTTTTCAAAGAAGGTTTTGAGGATCCGCGCCTGAAATCGACCGTTTTCCGCATCGGCGATGCGATGGGTGACCGGGGCCTTTTCACGATTGCCGCGACAGGCGATTTACCCTATAAATTTTATCCAAAAAAGTATTTCGACAGCAAATCCGAGGCCGCGCCTTTCGGCGACCAGGCCCCGAACGGAGGCTCGAACGACCGCGTTATCCGTTTCGCCGACGTGCTTTTGATGAATGCCGAGGCCGCCTTCCAATCGGGCGACGAAGCCGGGGCAAAAGCATCGCTCAACCAGGTGCGAACGCGGGCGGGCATCCCCGAAATCTCGGCTTCCAGCGCGGCACTTTTGGAGGCAATCTACCGCGAACGACGGCTCGAACTGGGGCTGGAAGCGCACCGCTTTTTTGACCTTGTGCGGACGGGAAGGGCGGCGCAAGTGCTTGGCAGTCAAGGCTTTAAGACCGGGACTCATGAATTTTTCCCGATTCCGCAGTCGCAGATTTTAGCGACGGGCGGGGCTTTGGAACAGAATCCGGGCTATTGAATTTCAGAGCCAAATCAGGCGGTGACTTGAAGTCACCGCCTGATTTTTCAATCATAAAATATGAAAAACACAATCCTCATTTCAATCCTTCTCGCCCTCGTTTTTGCTGCCTGCAAGCCCGACCGCGACAACGAAATCCAACTTCCCGCCGCCCCTGTCGCGCCCAATTTCACTGTCGAAATGCTCGTCGACGACTCGAGCCGCGTGGTCATCAAAGACCTTTCGGCTGGCAGTTTCCAGCGGCTTTGGGACCTGCCGGGCGGCACGCCGAAAAACTCCTCGAAGGCGGTGGACACTATTTTTTATGCCTTGAAAGGCGATTACAACATCACCCTTTTTGTCTCCAAAACGGACGGCAGCGGCTCGCCCTCGGCCTCGAAAAAGGTCACGATTTTGGTGGATGCGCCCGTTAGCTGCACCCCAAAAATGTCGATGCTGACCGGCGATTGCGGCCCGACGGGCAAATGCTGGACGCTTTCGCACGACGCGGGCGCGGTGAAAGTTGGGCCGACCTACGATGATTTTTCGTGGTACACGGCCCCCGTCGATGGACTTCAAAACGAGCAATACGACGATGGTTTTTGTTTCACGTTTGAAAATCTGGTCTTTCAAAACAAGAACAATGTCGCCTCGGTGAACCCCTGGAACAGCTACAAACCGGAGGCAATTGACCACGGCGTAGGCGATTTCACGTTTTTGGTGGGCACCGGTATTCTCGGACGCGACCAGATTTTGCTGCCCGACAACCAGTTTATGGGCGTTTGGGACTGCGATAATTTGCTCGATGTCGTCAAATTGACGACGACGGAGCTGGTCGTGCGCGGTCGGCAGCGGGCGCAAAATGGGACACCGTTGCCGCAGGGCTGGTTTGAATTGCGGTTTGTTCCTCAATAATCTGGGCATCAAAATTTTATGAAAAAAACCTTTTTAAACTCGTTTTGTCTCCTTTTTGGAGCTGTTTTGCTGTTCGGCAGTTGTTTTTCAACCAAAAACGGGGCGGCCCAAAAAGGCCAAAAACGACTCGTCTGGTCCGAAGAATTCAACTACACCGGCCAACCCGACACCTCAAAATGGGGCTACGACCTCGGCGACGGCTGCGCGGCCCCGTCCGGCTGTGGTTGGGGCAACAACGAACGCCAGTTTTACACCGCCGACCGCCGTGAAAATGCGCGGGTCGAAAACGGCAACCTCATCATTGAGGCGCACCGCGAAAAAATGGGCAGCCGCGAATATTCCTCGGCGCGGATGGTCACCAAAAACCGGGGCGACTGGAAATATGGCCGCATCGAAATCCGGGCAAAACTGCCCCGCGGGCGCGGTGTTTGGCCCGCAATCTGGATGCTTTCGACCAATTGGGAGTACGGCGGCTGGCCCGAAAGCGGCGAAATCGACATCATGGAAAACGTGGGCTATCTGCCCGACAGCCTGTTCGGGACGGTGCACACAAAACGGTTCAACCACCTCATCGGGACGCAGGAATCGGCGCGTGTTTTTTCAAAAACGCTGGCCACCGAATTCCATGATTACGGCATCGAATGGGACGCGGAAAAGATGGATTTTTTGTTCGACGGCAAAAAATATTTGACCTTCAAAAACCGGCACGACGGCCCGGATGCCTGGCCTTTTGACCGCGATTTTCACCTCATTCTGGATGTGGCGGTTGGCGGAAACTGGGGCGGAAAAATGGGCGTGGACGACTCGATTTGGCCGCAAAAAATGCTCGTGGATTGGGTGCGGGTTTATCAATGATTGAATGTACCGGCGGCTTTAGTCGCCGATTTCAATA
>JANOQP010001029.1:0-12692 GCA_031414895.1 Saprospirales bacterium | reverse complement strand
CTCAAAATATGACCGGACCGAAAAATTTGATGCCTATCGGAGCCTCACAAGTTTCAAAGAATATGTCCTCATCTTTCAGAAAAAAAAGCAGGTTTGGGTTCATACAAAACAAGAGGATGGCTCTTGGATCTTGCGCGAATATGTCGGCGACGAAGCGGTGGCGGTTTTGTGCGCGATCCAAAATTGCCCAGTTTCGTTGAAAAGGCTTTATAAGGGCTTGGAACTTTGAAGTTGAAATTTTTTCCAAAAAAAATGGGGACAGCAGCCGACAGGCCGCGTCCCCATTTTTGTATGGACTGTTTGAATGGTCTAGTTTTTTTGATCGTGAAAATCATACCCATCAAAAAAATCACAGTTCAGACAACCAATTGAAAATCAACCAGTTATCATGTTCTTGAACCTCGGCCTGTGCGGTGTGAGGTCACCGCCCTTCGCCTTTTTCGCCTCCTCGTAACTGGTAAAATTGCCCTCGAAAAACACGACTTCCCCATCGTCCTCGAAGGCCAAAATATGCGTTGCCAAACGGTCGATAAAATAGCGGTCGTGGCTTATGACGAGGACGCAGCCCGCGAAATTTTCGAGCCCGTCCTCGAGCGCACGGAGCGTGTTGTGGTCAATATCGTTGGTCGGCTCGTCGAGGAGGAGGACGTTGCCGCCGTCTTTGAGGGTCATCGCGAGGTGGACGCGGTTGCGCTCGCCGCCGGAGAGGGCGCCGACTTTTTTCTGCTGGTCGTTGCCCGGGAAATTGAATTTTGAGACAAATGCCCGCGCGTTCACCGACAACCCGTTGATGTTCAAAATATCGTAACCGCCCGAGATGACCTCATAAACCGTCTTTTCCGCGTCCTTCAAACCGTCGTGGCCCTGATCAACATAGCTCATTTTGACGGTGTCGCCGACGGTAATCGTGCCGGAATCGGGGGCAAGTTGGCCCGTCAGCATCTTGAAAAGGGTGGATTTCCCCACGCCGTTCGGCCCGATGATGCCGATGATCGCGTTTTTCGGGATTGAAAAAGTGAGGTTCTCGAACAAAAGTCGGTTGCCAAAACCCTTTGAGATGCCCTCCACGTTGAACACATTGTCGCCCAAACGCGGCCCCGGCGGGATGATGAGCTCGAGCCGCGCCTCTTTTTCGCGGGTCTCCTCGCCAGCCAGTTTGTCGTAGGCGTTGAGGCGGGCCTTCCCTTTTGACTGCCGGGCTTTTGGCGCGAGGCGGATCCATTCCAGCTCTTTTTCGAGGGTCTTGCGGCGTTTGTCGTCGCCTTTTTCCTCTTGGGCGAGGCGTTTTGCCTTCGCTTCGAGCCATGTCGAATAATTTCCCTGCCACGGGATGCCCTCGCCGCGGTCGAGTTCGAGGATCCAGCCAGCCACGTTGTCGAGGAAATACCGGTCGTGCGTCACTGCGATGACCGTGCCGGGGAACTGCTGCAAAAACTGTTCGAGCCAGGCCACGGATTCGGCATCGAGGTGGTTCGTCGGCTCGTCGAGGAGCAAAATATCGGGCTGCGAAAGGAGCAACCGGGCCAGCGCGACCCGCCGCCGCTCGCCGCCCGAACAGGTCTTTATCGCCACGTCCCCGAGCGGGCAACGGAGCGCGTCCATCGCCGTTTCGAGGCGGTAATCGAGTTCCCATCCGTTGAAATGCTCGATTTTTTCGAGCACATCCCCTTGACGCTCAATGAGTTGCATCATTTCGTCGTCGTCAGTGACCACGCCGAGCTTTTCGCCGATGTCCTCGTTTTCCTTCAAAAGGTCGACGATATGTTGCACGCCCTCTTCGACAATCTCGCGGACGGTCTTCGTGTCGTCGAGCTGCGGCTCCTGTTCCAAAAAGCCGATCTTGAACTGTTTTTCAAATTCGATCTTGCCCTCGTAATTTTGGTCAAGCCCCGCGATGAGCTTCAAAAGGGTTGATTTACCGGACCCATTGAGGCCCAAAACGCCGATTTTCGCGCCATAATAAAAGGAGAGCCAAATATTTTTCAGCACCGTTTTCGATGGCGGGAAAATTTTGGTCACGCCGGACATGGAAAAAATGATCTTCTCGTTGGCCATAAAAGTTGTGTGCGGTTTAAATTTTGTGTTGAAAAATTCCTATTCCCAGACCGTCTCCTCGATTTTTTTGATGGAGGCCAATTTGGCGATGCCGATCAGCCGCGCCTCCCAATCTTTCCCGCTCGTCGTGCCGAGGATACACCAATAATCTTTTGCGCAGGCGATGCGGCCAGGCCCAGAATTGAATTTTAGGGACGGGTCGATTTTCTGCACCTCCAACCAAGCGGTCTGCCGCGACAAAATGCAAAATTCGTAGGCCACGGAAGTCTTGCCGTTGGCCGGGCCGCGGAGGCCGTTTTCGTCGATTGTTGAAATATCGAAGCCGATTTTATTCAAAATCTCGGGGTCGATTTTTGGCGCAGCCACGGCAAGCGGAGGGGTCGGGACAGCTGGTGTGGTCACCCTTTTGTTGCAACCTGTGGCCGCGACAACCAAAGTCGCCGCGAAAACCGTGAAAAAGGCCATTTTTGAAAATTGGAACAGGATCATTTTTGTTGGATTTTAAAAAAAAGGTGAAAACCCGGGCGAAACTATCCATTTGAACCGAATCTATTCGAGGCAATTATCAACCAGCATTTTTTTGAAGGTCTCGTCGCGCACGAGCCGCCCGAAGGTCTCTCGGTTGTGCTCCGCGTTTTGCTCTCGCGAAAGGTTTTGATAAAAAATATCGTTGAGGCCGCGCAGCCCGGTCGCTTTTCGGGCGAGTTTTGCGAGACAACGGGCGCGGGTTTTGGCCTCGTTCGGGTGCAAAATTTGATGCACATCTGCGGCCCGGTTTTCGTATTTAATCAATTGATTTTCAACGGGTTGCATCAGTTCAAGTCGGTGGATGTTCGGGTTTTCCGGCAAAAAAACGACCGTGAACTCGTCCCCGTTTTCGAGCGGGAAACCATTCGGCAAAACAGGTTGGCCAGCCGCGTTTTTTGTCAAAATAAAAGAGCCGCCATAGGTTTTCGCACTGTCAATTTTGAAGGAATAACGGGAGCGGCTGCCGTTCGTCAAGGTCGCGACGGTGGTTTTCCCAAAAGCATTGAGCTGCGAAATTTGCTTTGCGCTCCCGACCGCGAGGGATTCGCCGACTGGCTTTTCACGTTTTTTGAAAAAATAATCCTTCCCAAAAATGAGCGCCGAACAAATGGCCAGTGCCACCAAAAAAATGCCCATCGGCAGCCAAAAACCACGACGGTTTTGGCGGCGATAGGCCCGGTTTCGGGGCGTGTTGGCATGGTGGTTTATTTCAAAACCATAAAACCATTCCAGCCCGCGCCGGGAAAGGACGATATCGCAAAGCTCGTCCTCGATCAAAAACGTCCACCGCCCGTCCTTTTTCGCATGGACGGTCGCGATGACGGTCTGCTTGTCCACTTGCACGAGCAATTTGCCACCGCGCGGGCTGTGGTAAAGGTTGACCTCATGCCGGCCGCCCCTATCGTCGAGATATGTCCAAGTTTGGGTATTCATAATCGTACGGGCGGTGCTTGTGGTCGCCCTTCTCGCCCATGTTTGTGTCAGGTTATAATCAAAAAAAGGCGCAGCATTCATCAAAATACTGCGCCTTTTCGGGGTTTTCCTTTTTAAAAAACGGGGCTTATTCGTCGCCAGCCTCTGCCGAGAGCGCGTCAAAATCAAAGATCAGCGAGAAACGGAGCGTGTTGTCGAGCGGGTTGCGCTGGTTGGTCGTCGGGACGAGGTAGCTGAAATTGAGGCCGAAAATATTGTATTTCACGCCGAGGCCGACGGTGAAATATTTGCGGTTGCCCTTCGAATAATGCTCATAAAAATAGCCCGCGCGAACGGCAAATTGTTGGTCGTACCAATATTCCGCGCCGATTGCGTAGGTGAACTCTTTCATTTCCTCCGAAAATCCGCCGGGCGCGTCGCTCCAGCTTTTGCCAATCGAACGGGCGACGGAATATTCTTTATAATCGCAAATGCCGTTCAAGTCCTCGTCCGAGCAGGGGCGGTCGGGCGTTGGCACCATCAATTTGTTGAGGTCGGCGGAAAAGGTCAGTTCGTTGAAAGCGTCCAATTTTGTGTGATATGCGAGGCCGAGGCCAAAATTGGCGGGGATGTATTCTTTGTTCACCGAGTTCGTGTAGGTGATTTTCGATCCGATGTTTTGCATCGCGACACCAATCGTGAAATCGCTTTTGTTCTTCGCGATCGGCGATTTATAGGTCAGCGCAAAGTCGGCCGCGCCTGCTTTTCCGGGCTTGATCTGCACGCCGTCCACCACTTGGCCGCTCGCGAGGTTGGAATAAATGAACTTTCCGGCGAGGCCGACGGAGAGTTTCGGCGAAAGTTTGCGGGCATAACCGACCGAAAACTCGAACTCGTTGGGGTTGCCGCTGCCGAGCGGGTCGCCTTGCGGGCCGGTGAAATCGATATCGCCGAGCGAGAAAAAACGGAGGCTGAAGCCAATCCCCTGATTGTCGTTGATTTTTTTGTAGCCCGCGAGGTAGGCGATATAGACATCGTTGAGGCCCAGCGCACGCATCCACGGAGTATAAGTGGCCGAAATGGACATATTTTTATCCGCGAACGCGATCTTCGACGGGTTGTAGTGCATCGAATTGGCATCCGCCGAGGTTGCAATGCCGACATCGCCCATCGAGCCGCCCCGTGCGTCGGGGTTGATGCGCAAAAAAGCGACCGCCGAGGTGACGGCATTGGCGCATTTTTGGCCGGTGATCGGGTCGCGGCCGTCCACGCAAGTGGCTGTTTGGGCCAACATCGTTTGGGTTTGGGCAATTGCAAAAAGGCAGGTGGCCACAAAAATTTTGGTAAAACCTTTCATATTGATAGTTGAAAAAAGTTGAAGTGGTTGAATTGGTGAAATTGGTCTGCAAAAGTATTATTTCAGGATGACAAGTCGCTCAAATTTGCTCTCCGCTTTTCGTTTTTGGCCAGACGCGGCCGTTTCGAGGCGTATTTTATAGAGATAAACGCCGCGCGCGAGCTGGTCGCCATAATCATCGAGGCCGTCCCACGCAAGGTCGCTGACCCGATAACCTTCGGGCGAAAGGTCGGATTCGAGGGTCTTGACCAATTTCCCGGCCACGCTGAAAATCTGCACTTGAACGTGCAATGCCTCGCCCGCCAAATTGTGCTCAAACTGAAAACGCGTGGTTGTCGTGAACGGGTTCGGGTAGTTCAAAACATGCGCCAATGCACCCTCGGCAGACTCGGCAACGATAAATTCCGTCTCGCCCTCGCCCGAATTATTGGCGATGTCCCATGCTTTTATGCGCACCGTATGGCGGCCAACTTCGAGTTTCGACAGCGGATAAATGGCCTTTCCTTTCGCCGGGTTGTCCACTGCCGATTCATAGAAATCGTTGAGTATCAATGCGTTAGCTGTCTTTCCATCGATGATGGCGGTCAGGTCGTGGCCGATGCCCGCGCCCGTCACGTTGATGCCGTGGTCGTCCGAAATGCGGGCAAAAATCTTCGGTTCGGCATCCGTCAGGCCTCCGAACGCAAAGTCTTCGTTGTTCATAAAAACGTCCACTTTCGGCGGTTGGTCCTCCACGATCGCGTTGCCAAAAGTGCCGCCGATCACGAGGCCCTTGAACGCGCCGCCCGCGTCGATCGGCGTGCCGTTTTCGGCATAATAACTGATTTTCGCGTAGCCAAATTCGTAGTTGATGTCCTTCGGGACGATGAAATTGACCGTCCATTTTCCGTTTGCGACGGTCGCTTTTCCCTTAAAAATGACGTTCCTGCGGACGTTAAAAGTGCGGATATAACTGGTCGGGTCGTTGCCCAAAGTTTTCACTTTCGAGATCTTGTCAAAAATAATGACCGACAAAGTGCCATTGAAACCCGTTAAGGTTTGCCCCGAAACATCCCGGATATCGCCTTTCAAGGTCACCGGCTGAAGGCTTTTGATCGTGTCCGGTTTGCCCGAAACGACCGAATTTCCATTGATTTCTGTGGTGAAAACCTGCATTTTCGGCACGGCCAATTGCATCGACGGGTCGCCGATGAGCGTGAAGCGGCGGCTGTTCTCGTCCGTCCCGAGCGCGTTTTTGGCGCGGGTCAAAATGAGGCCGATGGCTTGGTTGTTCGCCCCGTTTTTCCCAAAAATCGTGTCGGCAAGCGCACTTGTCAATTCATTGTTTGGTTGAATATAAACCGCCCGGACGGTCGTGAAAAGGCCGATCGCGCCGCTGTTCTTTTTCAAAAAAACCTGCTCGCCGCCTGTCGTCAAAGTTGGGTCGTCGTAGCCCCCGAAGGAACAAGTGGCGGTGATCAAAAGCGGGTATTTGTTCGGGTTGTCCCAATTTTCGATGTCAAAATTGCTGATCACGCGCTCCTGCGCCCAGCCTTTTGGGCCGCCGTGGCCGATCCATTGCATTGTCAGGCCACCCTTAAAAACAGCCGCGTTGATCGCCAATTTTGCGTCGGGAAATTGCGGGTCGCCCGCCGTCGAGACCTGTTGATAGGCATCGAGGTAGATTTTTTCGGGGTTGAAAATGGGGTAGTTTTTCTCCAATTGGTTGGCCAACGTGTCGGCCTGGTTGATGTGCTGGTTCGAGTCCTCGTCGTCGGCGACGAACATCAAACTTTCGCGCCAATGCCCGAGCGTTGCGGGTGATTGGTCGTAATCCTTTATTTTTTGGACAATCGCATCGGCCTCGTCGGCAGTCCGGACGGTGATCCGGCCCACGCCGATGTCGAGCAAACCGCTCGTGATGGTCGCGCCCTCTTGCGGGTCGAGCATCGCAAAAAAATCGTCGGAAGGGTAGGCGTGGATTGGGTTGAACGAATTTGGGGTCTCCCAAACCGGCACAAAACCGCTCGGCGCGACATCGCCCCGGATGTTTTTGTAATCGACCGAGCCGTCGCCAAAAAGGCATAAGTACCTGAATTTCAACGGGTTGCGCTCATAAAGCATCCGGGCAAAATCGCGGATCGCCGTCGGGTCCTGTGCGCCGGAGGAAAACTCGTTGAAAATTTGTTTGACCGAAACATTCGCCACCGAATAGCTGCTGAACGATTTTCGGTGGTCGGCGAGGGCCGTCGCCGCTGCCTCAAAATCGGGGTGAAAAACGATTGCGAGGTCCAGCCCGTCGAGGTTGTGGAGGTTTTGGTTGGCGATTTTCCCTTCGGAAATTTGGGGCGACAAAAAGCCGTCCGTCGAATTGAACGAGATGAAATTGCGCAACTGCCCGCCCGTTTCGGCCCCGAAATTGATGCCGCTCGTGTTCGCGTCCAATTTTTGGGAAACCGGTGCGGTCGGGTTTGTGATGTCCCAAATTGAAAAACTGCCCGTCGCTGAAAGGCTGAATTTCGAGGTCAATTGGGCCTTCGTCTTTTGGTCGCGGAACTCCATTTGGTTGCCCGTTTGGACCAAGTTTCGCCGCACCTGAACGGCGATATAATCCAAAAAGCCCTCGCTCTCGAACGATGTTGCCGGATAATCGACCCCGACATTGAACCCGTCGGCTGCCGCAAAACTGCCTTCCACGAGCCGATCATTTGCGAATGAATCCTCGTTGTTCGACACATTTACCTGCGAGATCGTACCTGAAAAAACCTTGTCGCCAACCGAAAATTTGACCGTTTGGGCACCGCCGCCGCGACCCGCGAAAAGCATTTTTGCCCGCCCCGGCGCGGTGGCCACGACATTTTTAAAATCAAATTTCGATGAATAATCCGCGTCGCGGTCGTTGATAAATTTGTCGCCAAACCAACGTCGGCCACTGCCCTGCGCGGTCGATGAATAGTCGAGCGCGTTGAATTTCTCCTCCTCGAACCACTTAAAATCATCGCCTTCCGAGGTTGCGTAAGTGGTCGCCGCAAGGCTTTCCCGCTCGGCGATCCGGAGGCCGTTGCCGGGCGATATTTTCAAAAAATAATGGGCATTATCGTCGTAAATATTGGTCGCGACATTGAATTGAACAGTCGCCGCAGATTCGTTAAAAGTCCAGCGGTCAGGGCCCGGCGCATAAAAAAGGATGAAGTCGCTTCCGTCAAATTTCCCGTCTTCCTGACCGCTCACGATAATCGCGTTTTCCACCAGATCATCGGTTCGGGTTGCCGCGTTTGCCTCCGGGAGCATTCCGCCGCCGTTGCCAAAAAGTTTGATTTGGCGCGGGTCGATGCTGCCCAAGTTGCTGATTTTCAACGTGTTGGACAAAAAATCGGCGGTCAATTTGTAAACGCCCGATTGGTTCACCCCAAATTTATAGATCTCGCCGTCGGCCAAAACGGAGGTCGTTGCAAACCCGCCACGCGGCGAAAAAGGCAACGGTTCGGCCACAAAATTGACCCGCAAACCGAACGAAACCAGCCGCTCAAAACCAGCTCCCGCCCGGCGGATCGGCACAAAACGGAGGCTGCCAAACCAATTGCCGTTTGCCTCGGCGACAAAGGTCTTGAAATCGATTTTTTCGGAAATTGAAACGTCGTCGCTGGTCGGTTTTTTCTCAAAAAAGGCCCAGTTCGCGTCCGTCATTTCGACGGTCAATTTCCCAAAACCGTTGACCGGGAAATTGGCCGAAAAACTGGGCAGCAACGGGGTTTCGCCAGTAAAAAACGCGCCCTCAAAATTGGGCACCTCGATGGCCCGCCCGCCCGGCGAAACGACTTGGCCAATCGACCAATCGATGTTTTTTTGTGTGGAAAAAACGGTCTGCGCGGTGGCAAACTGGAGCGAAAAAAGGGCAATCGCAGAAAGTAGAACGTGCTTCATGGCAATGAGAAATCGGTGATTTAGTTGGCAAAACGTTAAGGCCGGGGGGCTATTGCGCACCTTAACGTTTTTGTCCAAGCGCGGACAAAATTAAGGGATGCGCTGGTGAGGATTTGAAACACAGAGGGCGACGGAGGGTTTCACAAAGAGCACAGAGGTTCTCGGTTCAATCCTCTGCGCCCTCTGTGAACCCCTCCGTCGCCCTCTGTGTATTATTGGGCCTCCTAATCAAAACCGCCCGCCCAAGCTCACCCCAAAAGTCCGCGCACCGGGCAGCGAACCGAACTCCAGCCCCTGCGCATTGCCCGCGCCGATGCTCCCCTCCGGGTTGATGCGGTCGGGCGCGGTCGTATAAATATAGAAGAGGTCGCGGCCCGTGAACGAGATGGAAAGGCCCTGAAAAACGCGGGTTTTGGCGGCCCAGCCAGCGGGCATCTGCCACGCAAGGGCGATTTCGCGGCATTTTATCCAGGTGTTTTCCTTGACTGCCGGGGCTGTATTTGCCCGGCCCCAGCCGCCCGCGTTGAGGTATTTGTAATAATAATGGACGATTTTGTCGTTCGGAGTGCCGTCCGCGCGAACGCCGTCGAGGATCACGCCGATGTTGCGCACCTCGCCCGACGGGTCGGTGAACGGCAGCCCGCCGCCCTCGCGCTCCTTTAAAGTTTCGGGACTTTGGCCGGATTGGAGGCCGAGCGCGTAGGTCCCGAACCACATATCGCCGCCGATTTTTGCATCGACGAGCGTCGAAAGCGACCAGTTTTTAAAGGTAAATGTGTTCGTCCAGCCAGCCGTGAACCGTGGCGTGGCATTCGCGTAGCGGAGAAATTGGCCGTTTTTGTCAAAAATACGAATCGGCACTTTCGTCTCCGTGAGTTTGTAAAACTTGCCGTCGTCGCTCACGATCGGCTTGCCCGTCGCCTCGTCGCGGACATAATCGAAGCCGACGATGGTGCCATATGGTTGGCCCGCTTTCACGGAAATGGACGGGCCGTTCGATTCCCAAACGTTCGCCAGTTCGAGGACATCGGCCCCTGCGTCGAGCTGGACCAGTTTGCTTTTGTTTTTCGCGAAAGTCGCGCCCGTGAGCCACGAAAAACCGCGTTTTTGGACGAGCCTTGCCGACAAAATCAACTCGATGCCCCGATTGTCGAGCACGCCCGTGTTGATGCGGATAAAATTGTGCCCCGATGAGTTTGGCACCGGCGATTCGAGCAATTGATCGTAAGAATTGAGGTAATAAAACGTCACGTCCGCCGTGAACCGGTCGTCCAAAAACCCCATTTCGAGGCCGCCCTCATAACTTTTTGCCCGCTGCGGACGGAGCGCGATTGGCGGTATCTGACCGGGCAGCGACCCAGTGTTCTGCCCGTTGAAAACGCCAGAATTGATGATCTTGCTCAACTGATACGGCTCGTCATCGCTGCCCGTTTGCGAAGCGGCGATGCGCAATTTTAGGTGACTGACCGCCTTCGGGATTTTTTTTCGGAAAGCCTCCGTGGCCACGAAACTCACGTTTGCCGACGGATAAAAATAGGAATTGTTGTCCAGCGGCAAGGTCGATGACCAATCGTTGCGCCCGGTGATTTGCAGGAAAACGCATTTTTTCCAGCCGAGGTCGAGGAAACCGAACACCGAGTTGAGCCTTTTTTCATAAAAGAAATCCTTGAGCGTCGGCACGCCAATTTCCGGGTTCGCGGTGTCGGGCTTGACATTTTCAAAATTGTACAAAAGCGCGTCGCGCCAATACCTGCCGCCAAATCCCTCAATCCCGTAATCGCGCCTGGCCCACCGCGCTCCGCCCAAACGTAGGCTGCCATCAAGGCCGTTGATGAGGTTTTTTTGGTGGAAATCCAGAAATCCTTCCGCGTTCACGACCTTCTGTTTTCCAAGTTCGTGTTCGTAGCCGATGTAGTTTGAATAATTGCCCGACCCGTCATCGATGATGGTGCCGGTGATGTCAATTGGCTTGCGGCGGGTCTCCATTTCGTCGTTCGTGTTGTCCACACCTGCCCGTCCGGTGATCGAAAACCAGTCGGTCGCGTTGAAATTGAGGCCGAGCGAACCGAGCCATTTATCGCGCCGCAGGGTAGTGTTGTGGTTTTGCACGTTCCAGATCAGGTACGGATTGACGTAAGAATAAGGCCATTTTACGACCTGTTTGCGCGTCCCGTCGGCGTTTTGGTAATCAAAATTTTCGCCTTTATAGCTTCGCGGCAACGAATAGACCATCCCGGACTCGAAGGAATAGGACGCATCATTGGAGAGCGCGGGCGTGTTTTTTCGTTGAAAATCAAAATAGTTCATCGAAATATCGGCCTTCAAACGGCTCGAAACTTGGAGCGAACCGCCCAAATTGACCGTATTTTGCGCATAATTGGAGTTCAACGTCATGGCCTCGTGGTCGGTCCGGGTAAGCGAGGCGCGGATGGTGCCGTTCGCGCCGCCGCCCGCGAAGGCGACATTGTGCGAAGTGGTCAGGCCGTTTTTGTAAAAAAGTTTGAGGTTGTCCGGTTGGGCATCGAAGGGGCGCAATTCGCCGTCCCACCAACGGATCATCGTGCCGTCCATGCGCGGGCCCCACGATTGTGAGCCGCCATAATAGCCGAAGGATTCGCTCGAGGGCTTGCCGCCGGGGCCGTTGATGGTGTTGATATCGGCCGGGTAACTGAGTTCGCCAGCGGCATTTTTTTCAAAAACGGGCGCGTTTTCCGAGATCGGGCCGCCCGCGCCGAACGTGTTTTGCACGTCGCGATACCGATATGGCCTGATCGAGCGGGCATTGAAATTGTACTCGACACCGAGGCCGCGCCGCGCCGTTCCCTTTTTCAACGAGATCAAGATCACACCGTTTTTGCCCCGCGCACCGTACAAAGCCGCCGCGTTTGCGCCCTTCAAAATATCGACGCTCTCGATGTCGGCGGGGTTGATATTGTTGATCGCGCTGCCCCAATCGCGGCCCCCGGTGACCGCTTTTTGGCCGGGCGATTCGGCAAAACCGGGCGCGTTTTCGAGCGGCACGCCGTCCACGATGATGAGCGGCTGGTTATCGCCGGTGATGTTGTTGTTGCCCCGGATGACGATGCGGGTGGTGCCGCCCTCGACGCCGTTGGGCTGCGTGACGTTCACGCCCGCCATCCGCCCGGCGAGGGAATTGACGATATTCGGGCTGTTTGAGCGCAAAACGGTCTCGCCCTTCACCTTTTCGGTCGAATAGCCGACCTCCCTTTTTTGCCGCTCGATGCCGAAGGCGGTGACGACGACCTCGCCGAGTTTTTTGGCATCCTCTTCTAAAACGATCTCGATCGAACTGCGGCCGCCCACGTTTATTTCCTGCGGAACAAACCCCAAATAAGTGGCCACGATGACCGCATCCGGCTGCCCGATGGTCAATTTGAACCGCCCGTCAAAATCGGTCAAAGTCCCGTTTTGGCTGTTTTTTTCCAAAATGGAGACCGAAAAAAGCGGCTCGCCGAGGCTGGACCTGACCGTGCCGGAAATGGCCGTTTGGGCAGACAACTGGTTGATTGTCAGGTAATTGAGCAAAAAAAGGGAAAGTATCGCTGCGCGCATTTTCATGAAAATAGGTGGTGGAAACGGGCGGCAAAATAGGATGGAAATTGGGGCAAATTAGCACCCTTCGCCTTTTTCAATGTTTAGCGCATTTTTGACCGCCCGGTCAAAATCGCTTTCAAACAATCTGTCCTGCACGATGCGGTATTTTTCAAACTCGCTTTCAGCAAATTGCACGGGCGATGGCCTGCGAAACCCTGCCAGGGTCCGTGAGGATTTCCTTTTCGTTGAACTGCAAAAAGGCGTTCAATTTGCCCGCCCAATCTTGCATCGTCATCGGGCCGGTAATTTTTGCCGTCGCTGGCAGTTGCCGAGAATTCCCCGGCAACTGATTGCTCGGCTATTTCGCCTTCTTTGAAAATAT
>JANOQP010001028.1:0-5325 GCA_031414895.1 Saprospirales bacterium | reverse complement strand
TTTTGAAAACTATCTGTCCAGCCACCCTTTGAACTCCCCCACCCGTTCGCGGCTGACGAAAACATCGTCCCTCATTTTTGGCAAAATGTCCAATTTGAGCCGCCCGTTGAGGTGCGTGTGGATCTTGGCGACCGCGCCGATCGAGACGATCAGTTTTCGGCTGATCCTGAAAAATTTGGACGGGTCGAGCAGGCCCTCAATTTGGTCGAGCGGCTGGTCGAGGATGAATTTTTTTTCGGAAGATTGGGCAAACGTGAGCGAGTCCTCGGAGAAAAAATAGGCGACCTCTCCAACGGGCAAATAGCCCAATGTTTGACCCGTTTTCACCAAAAACCGTTCTTTAAAGGTCGGTTTTTGCAGGTTCTGGATCATTTTCTCCATAAAAAGGGGGTCGAACGCAGCCGGTTCGCCCCCCTTTTTTTTGTCCAAAAAATAGCGGTCGAACTTGTCGAGCGCGGCGGCCAATTCTTCCTCGCCGATTGGTTTCAACAGGTAATCGACCGAATGGACTTTGAACGCGCGGAGCATATATTGGTCAAAAGCGGTCGTGAAAATGACAGGCGCGGCCACGGTGGTTTTTGAAAAAATATCAAAACTGAGCCCGTCGGCGAGCTGGATATCCATGAAAATGAGGTTGGGGGCAGGACTGTTCTCAAAAAAAAGGACAGCGGATTCGATACTGTCGATCGGGCCGAGGAGCTTGGCCAACGGGCGGGCCATTTGAACCAATCCGGCGAGACGGCGGGCGGCGGGGGCCTCGTCCTCGATGATCAAAATATTCATCGGGCTGCGGTTTTTTCGGCAACCTTGATCGGTTCGATGAGCGGAAAAAGCACGACAAACTCGTCCAACGTTTCCAAAACGTCCACCTTTTTTTCGGTGAAAAAAGCATATCGCGCCTTTACGTTTTCGAGCCCCATGCCGGGCGAATCCGGCAGGCGGTTTTTGTGCTGCAAATTGTTCTTGATGACGATTCGGGCCGACTTTTCGGCAAAAACCTCGATTTTCAGCGGCCTTGCAGACGAGATGACGTTGTGCTTCACGGCGTTTTCGACCAAGATTTGGAGCGTCAGCGGCGGCAATTGATGGCCCCGGAGCGCGGCGGGGATGTCCATTTTAACGGAAATATTTTCCCCGAAACGCTCTTTCAACAGGTGGACATAGTTTTCGGTGAACTTGATCTCCTCATCAAAATCGACGAGCGAACGGTCGCCCAAATCGAGCAGGTAGCGATAGACCTTGGCCAGTTTTTCGACAAAAATGACCGCCTGTTTTGGTTCTTCGGGGATCAACGCGGCCAGCGTATTGAGCGAATTGAACAAAAAATGCGGGTTCACCTGCTGCCGCAAACCGTCGAGCTGGGCCTGCGTGGTCGAGCGGCGGAGGCGTTCGTTCTCGATCTCCGCCGTGCGAAAACGGTTGAAAAAATGGAGCGCCTCGTAGATTCCGATGACCATGGTGAGGCCGAAAATACTGCCCACCATGCCCTGCCAGACCGTCGGGTGGCAAGGCGACGGATAGCCCAACTTCATCAACAAGATTTCGAGGGACGAGCAAATGGCGGTCGGCACGACGAGCAGCACCGGGATGGTTATTTGCAGTCGCAACGCCTCGTTTTCGGGGTATTTTTTATGGATGAACATCCAAATGGCGCGGCTCAAAAGCCAAAAAATGGCCGTGTACGCCGTCGAATAGACCCACATTGGCAGGTATCCGACGAGCCCCGTTTGCAGTTTTTGCCCAAAAAAAATCAACGGGAACAGGAAGCCCATCGCCGGGATGCCGATGAGCATGAGCCATTTGTCGTTGAAACCGATGCAGTTTTTGCTGTTCATGTTTGGAATATTGAAACACAGGGGCGACGGAGGGTTTTACAGGTTTCAAAGCTACTCAAAACTGCACCCGCCACAAAATATCCGGGAAAAAACCGGACTGATAAACAGGGATGACACGCTGCTTCACCTCGTTGTAACGGAGCGCCCAGATGTTCTTGTTGTTGGTGATATTGGCAAAATCAAGCGCAAATTGTTGCGAAAAATGGCGCTTTTTCGAGTTCACGCGATAGCCGATCTTGAAATCGAGGCGCAAATAATCGTCGTACCGTTCCGAAAAAGGGCGCGTCTCGTCCTTCACCTCTTCGCCGAGGGCGATGCTCGCGGCGAGGTCCACGGGCGTGTAAGGGCGGCCGCCGGAGGTCGTGAATTTCAAATCGGTGGTCAGTGCGTTGCGACCCGATTTGCCGATTTTCCACTCTTTTCCGGCCAAAAGGTTGACCACAAAATTGTTGTCGAACGCCGTCGGGCGGCTGATCTTGTCAGACCCTTCGTATGTTGATTCAAAAATGGAGGTCGTCAAAAGGCCGTAAAAACCGTGCGAAAAGAATTTTTCGAGCGTCAGTTCGAGGCCCGTGTTGTTGCCCGTGCCGTCGTTTTTGAGCGAACCAATTTCGGGAAAAACCCAATCGGTGCCGGTGTTGAGCATCGAAAACCCGGTCGGCGACGATTCAACGGGGATATCGAACAGCCATTGGCGGTATGCCTCGATTTTGAGCCGCCAATCCGCGCCCAGTTTTTGGTCGAAACCGAGGACGAGGTGGTGGCTTTTGGTGAAATCAAGTTGCTCGTTCGTCTTTTCAAAAACGCCGGGCGCGGTCTCTTCATTCACAAAATAAACGGGCAGCGGCTGGGCCTGCGCGTGCAATCCGTAGCCGAGCGTGACAAGTCCGGCGCGACCCGCTTTGCGGGAAATTGCGGCACGCGGCTCGACGATAAAATCATCGTTGAAAGTGAAAATTTGGCCGTGCAGGCCGCCGTTGACCGTCCAGTTTTTGCCGATTTGATATTTCGCCTGCGAAAAAATTTGACCCGTCGAAAACGTCCCGTCAAACTCGCGGATGGTGAACCAATCGGGCTTGCCGTCGCCGTCGGTATCGGGCGTGTTTCGGCGGTTTTGAATGTTCATCTGGAGGTTGGTCGTCTGGCTCAAAAACCCGGCGCGGAACGTGAGGCGCGGGCTGAACTTGCGGTTGTAGATGCTCGAAACGTTCAAAGTGCGCTCCTCGGTCGGGTTTTTGAGCATGACCTGTTTTTCGGGCGCGTCGGCCACGTCGAATTTTTCCTCATAATTGTTGCCCGCAAAAGCCCCGCTGACGACGGTGCGGACAAAACTTTTGTCGTCCAAAATGAGGTTGTGGCGGATGCCGTAAATGTCGATTTTCGAGTCCGCGTAGCTGTCGCGGTCGGGATAGCCAAAGAGGTCGGTCGTGTCGGCATCCGCGCCGAGCAGGTCGATATGGCTGCGGGCATGGATGCCAAAAAGGGAGAGCTTGCCCCATTTTTTGTTGCCGAGGTCAATTTTAAAACTCAAATCGTTGTATTTCGGGATGGCCGACGTGCCGACCGGAATGCCGAAAGTGCTGGCCGCCTCGACGAAGGAATAGCGGTAACTGACGAGGTACGAGCCCTCTTTTTTCTTCGTGAGCGGTCCCTCGGCCATGGCCTCAAAACCCGAAAAAGCAGCGAGTTGGGCCGTGAATTCGTGCCTTTCGCGGTTGCCCGCGCGAAAACCGATGTCGAAAACGCCCGCCGTCGCATTGCCATATTCTGCCGGAAATGCGCTCGTCAAAAAGTCGGAATTGGCAATCATGTTCGGGTTCAGGGCCGAGACCGGGCCGCCCGTCGTGCCGAGCGTCGCAAAATGGTTTGGGCTGGGTATCGGCACGCCTTCGAGCCGCCAAAGCACGCCGGTCGGCGAATTGCCCCGGATCACGATGTCGTTGCGCGAGTCGTCGGCGGTGGCCACGCCCGCGAAATTGGACACGAGGCGGCTCACGTCGTTGCGCCCTCCCGAATAGCGCGAGACCTCTTCGAGCGAAAACTGGCGGGCCGAGACGGCGGCGAGTTCGTTCTGCGGTTTGTCCTTTTCGGTCCGGGCGGTGATGACGACCTCCGAGACGGCGAGGGTGGATTCCTGCATTTTTAGGTCCAAAATGGCCTCTTTTCCGGCGGTAATGACCAAATTTGGGATGGTCACCGGCTCAAAACCGAGGTAGGTGAACCGGAACGCCTGCCGCCCGACCGACACGCCGGGGATGCTGAACCGGCCCGATTCGTCGGTCATCGCGCCCTTTCGCGGGCTCGAACCGACCAGTTCGACGGCCACGCCGATGAGCGGTGTCTCGCTCTGCACGTCGATGACGGTGCCGCGGACGGTCTGCACCTGTGAAAAAACGAGGGCCGGCAAGAGCCAAATCAGGGCGGCCAACAGGGTTTCGATTGTCTTTTTGAAATTCATGTCGCGGGTGGTTTTGAATGAAAAATAGTGTCTGAACGGTGATTTTTTTGATCCTTTTGATTGACCTGCTTTTGGATTCAATCATATAAATCATAAAAATCAAAAGAACCATCGTTCAGACAACGCGACAAAATTGCGGCGGGCAGGCGGCTGTGGCCAAACGGTTTTGGGTGGGCTGTCGGAAAGGCGGGTTGAACGGTTGTGCACGCTGTTTTTTGCATAAAAAAAGGCATCCACCTAACAGATGGATGCCTTTTTATGGCCTAAAAAAACCTCAATTCGTCGGCCCGCCTGATTGCAAGGTTTCCAGTTCGGGGCATTCCTTCAAAAACCCGGGATCGATCCGCACGAAGGTCGTTTTTGTTTTTTCCTCCATCCAAGTGTTCATGTAATTGCCCTTTTTTTGTTCGAGGCAGGCTTGTTGAATCTTGTTGTAGTCAGTTTTCAGGTCGGCCTTGTGCGGTTTCGAGCGCGAGGAAAGCAGGACGAGGCGGTAAAATTGCTCGCCCGATTCATCCTTGAAAGCGATCGGCGCGGTCATTTTGCCAGCATCGAGCGCGTCGATTGCGAAATAAATATCCGTGTCGAGGTCGGCCAGTTCAAAAAAGGTGTTGCCCGTTTTCGGGTTGGTCACGCGGCCATCGTTGTTGAAAGATTGGGTGTTTTTGTCGCCAAACTGTTTCAAAGCAGCGGAAAACGTGGTCTTTTCGGCCTCGATCTCCTTTTTCAAACTGTCCAAACGCGATTTCGAGAGGTCGAGGTCCTCCTTTGTGATGTCGGGTTTTATCAAGATATGCTGCGTGTGGATGCTGTTCCCACGCCGTTCGAGGAGCTTGATGATATGAAAACCGAACGGCGATTCGACGATCTCGGAGACCTGGCCGGGTTCGAGGTTATAGGCCGAAGCCTCAAATTCGGGGACAAAAGTGCCGCGCTTCACGAAGCCGAGGTCGCCGTTGGCGAGGGCCGAGCCGGGGTCGTCGGAATGTTTTTTGGCGTTCGGCACACGCGGCACACCGCCGAATGCCGGCA
>JANOQP010001027.1:0-2272 GCA_031414895.1 Saprospirales bacterium | reverse complement strand
GCCCCCGCCCCCCGGCCCCGCAACGGCGGCCCGGGGCGGGGTTCCTGCCTGTTGGTTTGTGGGCTTTCCTTTTTGGCCTTCCAGCGTCGGCCCCGCCACTACCCCCAAAAAACCCAAGCTGGTCCCCGGCTTGGGCTTTTGGTGGTCGTGATGGCGCGGTTGCTGGGCTTCTTTTAGTCGTCGTCGTCGTTCGGCGTGAATTCCAGAATGAAGGCGACGCGGTCGGCCAGTTCCCGTTTCAGCCGCTCGATTTCCTCGCCCATTTCTTCAATCCTGTTTTCCGCCTGGCTCCATTCTTCGAGCAGGATTGGGAAGGCCTGATTTGCCGAAAGCGTCGGCTTTTTTTTCATCCGCCGCATGTAGCTCAACACGGCCTGAAAAACGTTGAATTCGGCTTCTGGAATCTGAAAAGTTATCTTTTTCATGATTTAAGGTTGCTGGCGCGACGCGCTGGCATTTCTGCCCGTCCGCCGCGCCAGATGATTTTAGCGGCTGATTCCGATGAAAACAGTGGCCGAGATTGCCCGGACGTTTTCGGTGTCCAGTTCCGGGAAATGCCGTTTCGTGTTGTCAAAAACGCGCTTAAAGAGCGCATTCGCCGCGTTGATTTTTTCGGCCATTTCCATCCCGTCGGCGGCGAAGTTCGCCAGCTCACGGGACGGCGCGGGCGCAGCGGCCGGCATCGTTTCGCCCGCCCGAACCGCCGGGCCCATCGCCGTCCGAGGGTTCAGGGCGCCGGATTCCGGCCGGTATTCGAGGACCGAATGCCCCGCGCTTTTGCTGATGAATTGCGCCCGGATATAGTCGCCCTTTTTGAGGTGCGACAAATCGCGATGGTCGGGCGCGTCCCAAATCTTCGCTTCTTGGTTTTCGAGGTTGACCACGAGCCGCCGCCCGTTCTGTGTGTTGACCACGGCAACGCGCTCGACGATGCCCTCAATGATTTGTCCCATTTTCTTGAAAAGTTGAAGGTGAAGGAAATTAGGCCGCGAGGCGGCGCGTGTTGCCGGAGTTTTCGAGGTAGTCCGCCAGTTGGACCGTGCTCTTTTCGCGCATGATTGCCGAGGTTTTGCAGTCGTGGAGCAGCCGCCGGAACACAATCGGCGGCGCGGCCAGCCCCCGCTTCCAAAGGATTTCCGCGACCCGCTCCAAGTCCGGCGCGTCGTCGTCGCCGTCGAATTCGTAGCCCTCCGAATCGGCGCGGATTTTTGCCCGCTGCGCCATTTGGCCCGCGCTCGGGTAGTCGCGTTCGTGACTGCCCGGTTCGCCGTAAGCCGCCGCCTGCAATTGCAGGAAATACTCTTTTGTAAGTCCCATTTTGAAAAAGATTTTAGTTTGTGTGTGTGCGTTATTGCTCTTCAAAGATACGCAATGCGTATCTTATTTGCGTTGCCCGAACCATCTTTTTTTTCAAAAAAATCACATTTTTATTTTGCTAAATTGAATCCGATTAAAACATTCTGTTTTATCAAATAAGTCTTTTTTAGATATGTTTTGTTGGATTTTTTCGCCGTGGGTTCGGCGGGGTGGGGGAGCATCCGGCCAATTTTTTTTGGGGAAAATTTGGCGGGCTTGTTACCAATGTGATACTTTCGCGCCAAACTTTTTCCGCATGGAATCCCTGATTTTGGATTTTAACACAGACCGAGAAACGTGGATTCGTCAGGTCAAAGCCGCAAGCCCTTATTTGCCCACCGATTTCAACGAATCGGCCGCAAAGGTTTTCGGCTTCGCCCCGGCGACGATTGCCCAAATCCGCAAGGGCGACCGGTTCAATGAAGAGATTTTCCAATTCATCATAGTTTCCGCGCTCGTTCGGAAACTTCGGAATTCGGGCTTCAAATTCACCAATTAAAGCCGTTTTTTCATGAAAAAAGAAGCGACCGGGACGCAGTCCGAATTTGAAAGCCCAGATAATCGATGCTATGTTTTTTAATTTACCCTAAAATAACAAAAGCGGCCTCTTGTAAAGGCCGCCTTGTATATCATGAGATTACAACAATTGGAACTTGGATTAAGAACAATACCGGTATTCAGGATGGATTAAAAGTGTGGAAACCGGACAAAAACAAAGTTTCTTGAAATCGCTGCAAGCTGCAAAACGGGTTTGCATACAAGGCTGAAAACGTTCTTATATTGTTGCAAGAATAATGCCAAAAATATCAAACTGGTTGGGGCAAAAAAAAACATCGGCGAAGTTTTAGGCTTCGCCGATGTTACCGGAATCGGTCAAGTTGCAGTTTCGTTTCGGGTACGATTTTTCCAAAAACTG
>JANOQP010001026.1:0-5318 GCA_031414895.1 Saprospirales bacterium | reverse complement strand
AGCAGATGGACGTGCAAACCAACTTTTTTCGCCAAAAAAAGCTGCGCCAAAGTCGATGCGCGGAGGTCTTCGCCCCGGATGATATGGCTAATTTTGAAATGCACATCATCGGCGAGTGAGGCGATTTGATAGGCCGGGATGCCGTCGCGGCGGCGGACGATGAAATTGGGCATCGCAAAACCCGACGGCGTTTCCACCCGCCACGCGACATCGGGCGAATCGAGCGAAAAGCCCTGTTTTCGGAACAAATCGGGATAGTTTTCCCCAAAATCAATCAATTCGCGCCGCGATTTTCCGCAAGCGAACACCAAATCCGTCCCGCACAGGTCGCCCAAAACCTGTTCATAAATTTCCCGGCGGCGGTGTTGCGACCAGTTTTTCTCAAAATCATCGGGGCCGGTCGGGCCTTCGTCCCAGTCGATTTTCAGCCAATCGAGCGTCTTGAAAATGTCCTCGACATATTCTGGCCGCTTGCGATCGGCATCGAGGTCGTCAATACGGAGGAGGACCTTGCCGCCGGGCCGAGCGCGGGCGGCCTTCCAGTTTAGGTAAAAATTGAGGGCGTTGCCGATATGCAGAAAACCGCTCGGGGTGGGGGCGAGGCGGAAACGGGGGGAGGCGTGCAGGTTTTGGGTGAAATTTGTGAAGTTCATGGGCAAATGGTGAGATATTTGGACTTCTATTCACCCGAAAAAGGATTTAAAATTATAACTGTTTACCACATAGGCACAATAGATGTTTTCACATAGCCCACATAGCTGATTGCAAGCAAAAAGGCTATGTTTTCTATGTGAAATCCTCTATTGTACCTATGTGTTAGATAGTTACGATTTTGAATTTTATCAAACCCGTATCCCCCGCGAAAAAACCTGCCCGCCCGTCTGCAACCGATAGACATAATCGCCGGGGGCCAAAAACCAATCCGACGGTTTGAACTTGACCGTAAAACTTCCGCGCTCCTTAAATTCGCTCACTAGCGTCCGCAGCACATGGCCCGCCGCGTCGGTGATCTGGAGCCGCACGTTGCCGCCGCGCATCATCGAATATTTGATTTCGATTGCGCCCGGGTCGGTCGGCAAGGGGTTGTGGCCGAGGAGGGCGCAGTCGCCGTTCGAGCCGACGGGTGCGGGCGCAGCGGGCACGAGGCCGTTGATGCGAACGTGTTTTCCGCCGAGCGTGAAATCGACAAAATCGGGGTCCGTGCCCAGCCAATCCTGCAAAACGGTCGCATAAACGTCCCGGAAATCGGTCGTCGAGAGCGGGTCGGCGTACGGGTCCACTTGGTTGAGGTCGGGAGGCGTGCCAACAAAACCCTGGTCAAGGCCCGCCGGGCCGAACAAGAACATCGGGCCGCCCGTCCCGTGGTCGGTGCCGAGCGAGGCGTTTTCGTAGATCGTGCGGCCAAATTCGGAGAACGTCATGCCCAAAACCTTGTCCTGCAAACCGGTCGCGCCGAGGTCATCGTAAAATGCCTTGACCGACTCGGCTATCTCGTTCAACAGGCCGGGATGATAGGCCGCCTGCTCCGCGTGGTTGTCGAAACCGCCGATGGTGACCATGAAAACGCGCGTCCCGAGGTTGCCCTTTATGAGCCGGGCGACGATGGCCATTTGCTCGGCGAGGCCGCTATTGGCCGGATAGTCGGCCTGGTTTTTCCCCGAGGAATAGGCTTTTTTGATGGTGTCCGCATAGCGAAAGGCAGAATTGGCGGTCTGCCGGACGTATTTCAGTTCAAGTTCGTGGGGCAAATTTCCGAGGGTCGCGGTCTGGTAAAGCTGCCCCGTTTGGGCGATTTGGTAAAATTCCTCCGGGCTTGAAACCGCGAGGGCCATTGCTGCCGAGTTCGAGCGGAAAATGAGGTTGGTCGAGACCCCGATCTGCAGCGCGGGCGGCACAACGGGCGGCGCCTCCAAAAACGCAGGATATTCGGCATCCATGAACCGGCCGATCCAGCCGTCCTGCCAAACAGTTTCGGCATCCGAGCCGGTCGCCCAGATGTCCGACGAGCGGAAATGCGAGTAGTTCGGCTCCGGGTAGCCGACGTTGTGGATGATCTTCATGCGCCCGTTTTGCCACAAATCTTGCAGCGCGGTCATCGTGTTGGGCATCGCAAAATCGGGCGAGAGGTTCCAAATATTGGCCACCGGCTCGGCGAGCGTCGGGCGGATCTGGTAATATTTCGCGTCGGTGAACGGCACGACAGTGTTCAAACCATCGTTGCCGCCCTCAAAACGGATGAGGACCAAGATCCGGTCGCTGTCGCCGCCGAGCAAATTCGCCAAAAAAGGGCTGGGCTGGAACGCCGAAACGGGCGTATTGGCCAGCAAAAAACCGCCGGCGCCGAGCATCCCCGTTCGGGCCAAAAAATCGCGGCGCGACCAAAGTTTGTGTTCCTCGGCGTGCGCTTTTTGGTTGTCGGCGGTCTTGCCGGGGCGGTTTTTATAACACATGGTTCATCTTTTTTTCTCACCACACAGCACCTATGTGGTCGGTTAAATTAGCCCAATTGAAATTCCGGCAAACGGACCAAATAATAGAGCAAGTTCGCAATCTGATAAGGTGCTTCGTTCCACCCCAAGTTCCACGAACCATCATCAAAATAATTGGACGGGATGCCCTCTTTAAAGGCCATGATGGCGGCCTGCAATTGTATCGGTTCGAGTTCCTGCCGCAAAAAATGCTCGACGAGCGCACCGGTGATTTGATAGGGATTGTTGGAATTATTGGTCAGGCCGACCGCCAATTGCCGCAAGGTCTCGCGGTTGGTGTCCTCTAATTGGATATTATAAACGACGTATTCGCCAAATGTCCAGCGGGCCGTGAGCGTGTTTTCATTGAGCCAAACATGGTGTCCCGGCCAGCCCGCGACGTTCGGCGGGTTGTAGATTTCCTGCCCAAGTTCGTAGCCCCAATATGCGATATCATTGAAAAAAGTGTTGCCCGTCGTCCAATCCGGGAACTGCGCGCCCGAACTTCGGATCAAGCTGAGCATCATATCGAGCGGCGATTTGATTTTCGTCAGCATGATTTTTTCGCTGAAAAAATGCTCGCTCTTGAAAAGCTGTTTCAGCACGGGCAACATCGCCCAATTGTTGGTTTGAAAAGTGGCCGAGAGGCCGTCGATGACCTCCGAATTTATTTCTTGATAGACAAATTGACGGTACAGTTTGGTCGGCAAAAACCGCGACGCCTGTTCTTTTCGGGCCGTGAAAATGAGGTTGTGCGCCGTCGTGAAATTGAAGTTCCCGGTCTGCCCGAAAATCGTTTTTTGGGTATCGTCCCAAAGGTTTGGGTTGAAATACGGCTGGTACCAATTGCCCTCGTCGGCCCGCCAACCGGTCAGGGCGCGGGCCATATTAACGATATCCGCTTGCGTATAGCCCTGATTTTCACCCATCGTGAACAATTCCATGAGTTCGCGGGCGTAGTTTTCGTTCGGCTCGGAGGCCTCTGAAATATTGCCGTTCAAATAAACGAGCATCGCCGCCGACTTGCCCATTTCGATCGTGAGATCCTTAAAATTGCCGAAGGCAAAGTCGTTCAAAAGTCGATAATATTGAAATTGATAAGGCGGCGATTGATATTCGTCCACGCCCGTCGCGAAATTGTTGTGGAAAAAAAGTGCCATCCGCGCCCGCACCGCCAAGTCTGGGGTCAGCATTTCCGAGATCCAGCGGCGGTAAAGTTCCGAGCGGTGCTCACCGATGGGGACGTTCGGGTCGGGGTCGGCGGCGATATAATCGTTGTAGTCCCAATTTGCATAAAACGGCTCGGCCACGGGCGGCAAAGCGGCGGCTCCGTTGAGCAATTTGTCCACCAAATCGCCGGGCGACATCAACAATCCGGCCTCGATCTCGGCACGGGCCGCCCCAAAACCGAGGCGGTCGTAAAGGTGAGCGACGCGGCGGGCGTCCCAAGGTTGTGCGGCGGAAGGCTGGTACGGATCGAGGAGCGGCATGGAAAACGTGTTTTTTATCGAGGGCAATTTTACGCGAAAGGGGCAGACGTTTTTATAGGTTGAGCCAATAATTCAATTTCAGGACTACCGCCCGGTTTTTTCGCGCAAAATCCGTCGCCGCATAATTGTCCGTAAAAACGATGAACAGGTCGCTCATCGGCCTGAACCGCCATTGGAAGCGAGAATTGATGTTCACGTTGTCGGCTTGTTTATTGTATTGAAAAAAGGTCGTCCAGTTGATGTTCCTGTTGAAGAATATTTCCAATCGCGGAACAATGTTTTGCAGCCTTGCATCATAAAAAGGCGCGGGAAAGTCCAGCCAATTGTCCTCGTAGGCCACCGCCAATTTGCCGCGCGACCCAAACCGGAAGTTCACCGAGGCCCGTGCCGAGAATTTTTTGCCATTGTAGAAACTGCCGTACCGGACATTGCCCGACACCCAAAACGGGCGGCGGTAATCGGTGACCCATTCAAGCCCGGCATCGCCAAAACGATAGCTTTTTGCGGGCAAAAGGTCTTCCCCGCCTGCCGTGTTTTCGGCAAAACCGAAACGGAAAAGTGCGTCCACGCGGTTGAACTCGCCATTTATGCCCAACGAAGCCGTGTTTTTAAAGCTGATCGAATAGCCCAACTTGGCGTTCATGTCCGCAAAACGGCCCGGCAGCGTGTTCCAGATCCAGTTGTTCTCGAGCGAAAAACCGTGCCCCACGATGTTCCCTTTTTCGGGGACGATGTTGAAATTTTCCTCATTATAGAGCTGTAAATACCCGATGCGCTCGATTGCGTTGCGGTCAGGGTCGTAATTTTCGAGGCGGAAATTATAGCCCATGTCCGTATGGAAATTCTTGGGCGAATAGACCATGTCCAGCACACAATCAAAGCGCGGGTTGTTGTAATAAAACCCCGTATTGTGGAAATTGTCCAGCCCCTTCGCGCCAGGTTGGAACGATTTATTGGCCGTCGCCCAGGCTTGGAGCGTCCCTTTTTGGTTGAGAAAGGTGAACTCGCCAGCCAGGTTCCGCCCAAAATTTGTTTCGCCATCGGGCAGTCCGGTCGGTTGGCGGTTGAGGAACATGGCCTTCAGGTTCGACCGTTTCAGTACCTGTCGATGGACGGTCGCGGCGGTGAAATTGGTCGCGGCGGTGCTGTCTTTTTTGCCCGTTTGCATGTTCATCAGGCCGATCCGGGTCTTCGCGCCCACGTTGCCGCTCAACCGCGCCCCGCCGATGATCGGCACTTGCGCCCCGTCCGTCGTGAGGCCGATGGTCCGGCTGAAAAATGGCCGCACCGGGGGGATACCGAACGAGCCAAACAGGTCGGCGTTTTCGAGGAAAAAAGTCCGTTTTTCGGGGAGGAAAAT
>JANOQP010001025.1:0-4633 GCA_031414895.1 Saprospirales bacterium | reverse complement strand
CGACTTTGCGCTTATTTGACAATTTATCCTCAAAAATCATCCTTAATTGGCGGTTATTGCAGCCAAAGTGATTCAGGTTTTGCAGCAATCCACACGAAACGGCGGCTAAAGCCGCCGGTACAAGCCCGCGCTAAACAGTTACAAAAAAATGAGGATAACCATTTTTGCCGCCACCGTTTTTGAGACCGCCCCGCTCCGCGACTTTTTGACCGAAAACTGGACGCCGCTCGAACCCGGTTTTTTTCAAAAAAACGAGGTCGTTGTCCATCTTTGCACGGCCGGGATTGGGCCGGTCGAGACTGCCTTTTTTATGGGCAAGTACTTGATTATCAACGAATTGGACCTCGCCATCAATGCCGGGATTGCGGGCAGTTTTGACCGGGATTTGCCGCTCGGCTCGGTCGTTCAGGTCACTTCGGAACGGTTTGGCGACATCGGCATCGAGGAGGCGGACGGCAGTTTTACCGACCTTTTTGAACTGGAATTTTTGGAAAAAAACACTGCGCCTTTCTCAAACGGAAAACTTGAAAACCCGAACGGCGCAGGCTTCGGTTTTTTGCCAAAAAAGAATGGCCTGACGGTCTCTAAAGTCCACGGCTCGATGGATTCGATTAAAAAAATCCGGGCGAAATACCGTGATATTGGCGTTGAGTCGATGGAGGGCGCGGCGTTTTTTCGCGCCTGCCTCGAATTTGAAATGCCGTTTTTACAAATCCGTGCCATCTCTAATTTCGTTGAAATCCGGGACCGGGCAAATTGGGAAATCGAACTGGCCATTGACAATTTGAACTCGGTGCTCATCGAAATGTTGTCGTCATTTACCGCTCAATAAAATATTTCAACCATGCAAAAACGTGAATTCCTCCGCTTTTTGGGCATTTTCGGGGCCGGTGTTGCCGCTTCTGCCGCGCTCCCCGGCTGCGACCCGGCGAAAAAAATGGCCGACATGGCCGCGCCGGTGCCCGATTTTAAGCCGTCCGTACTGCGCACAAAACCGTTTGAACTGCCCGCCCTCGCCTTTTCGCCCGACGCGCTCGAACCGAACATCGACAAATTGACCATGGAAATCCATCATGGCCGCCACCACAAAGCCTATGTGGACAACCTCAACAAGGCGACCGAAACCAGCCGTTTTTTGAACTGGGAACTTGCCGATATCCTCGCACACGTCACGGCGGACGATGCCCCGGCGGTGCGGAACAACGCGGGCGGGCATTGGAACCACACGTTTTTTTGGGAATCCATGTCGCCAAAAGGTGGCGGTTTGCCCTCCGGCGACCTTGCGGCAGCGATAAATACGGCTTTTGGCGGCCATGATAAAATGAAGGAACAGTTCGCGAACGCGGCAAAGGGCGTTTTTGGCAGTGGCTGGGCCTGGCTTTGCGTCGGCGCGGACAAAAATTTGTTCATCACCTCGACCCCAAACCAGGACAACCCGCTCATGCCGAACCTCGTCAAAATGACTGGCAAGCCGATCCTCGCGCTCGATGTTTGGGAGCACGCCTATTATTTGAAATATCAGAACAAGCGGGCCGATTATATCACCGGTTTTTGGAACGTGGTGGACTGGTCGAAGGTCGCCTCGCGGCTCGGATAAAATTAGACCACGAAGGGCACGAAGTTTTCACAAAGCATGACATTTGAGCACTTTCTAAAAACTTCGTGCCCTTCGTGGTTGTAAACGTAAATTATGCTCAACGCAATCTCTCCAATCGACGGCCGATATGCCGCCCAGACCCAAGAACTGGCCGATTATTTTTCGGAATACGCGCTCATGAAGTACCGGGTTTTTGTTGAAATCCAGTATTTCATTGCCCTTTGCAGGGAAAATTTGCCCGAACTGGCCGATTTTGACTGGGAGCAGCTCGACGAACTGAACGGCATTTTTGAGCGGTTCAGCATGGCCGATGCCGACCGGATAAAGACCATCGAGCGGACGACCAACCACGACGTAAAAGCGGTCGAATATTTCCTCAAAGAACGCTTCGACTACCTCGGCCTCGACCGTTTCCGGGAGTTTATCCATTTCGGTTTGACCTCGCAGGACATCAACAACACGGCCACGCCGCTTTTGCTGAAATTGGCCATCGAAAACACCTATCTCCCGCTGTTTCAATCAGTTAGGGATAGAATAAATGATCTTGCGAACGATTGGGCGCACGTCCCGATGCTCGCCCGGACGCACGGACAGCCCGCTTCGCCGACCATGTTGGGCAAGGAAATGCGCGTTTTCGTGGAGCGGCTTGACGGGCAGATTGCGCAGCTTTTGCAGATACCGCACCGGGCCAAATTTGGCGGTGCGACAGGCAACCTCAACGCCCATTTTGCGGCCTATCCCGACCGCGAATGGCGTGATTTTGCGAACCATTTTGTTCAGGAATTCCTCGGCCTCGAACGCAGCCAAACGACGACGCAGATCGAGCATTACGACAATTTGGCCGCGCTTTTCCATTGTTTGATGCGGATAAACACGATTTTGATTGATTTTGCCCGCGATGTTTGGCAATATGTGGCGATGGAATATTTCAAGCAAAAGATCGTCAAGGACGAGGTCGGCAGCAGCGCGATGCCGCACAAAGTGAACCCCATAGATTTTGAAAATGCAGAAGGGAACCTCGGCATGGCGAACGCAATTTTCGACCATTTGGCGCAAAAACTGCCCATTTCGCGGCTGCAACGCGACCTCACGGACAGCACTGTTTTGCGAAATATAGGGGTGCCGATGGCCCACACGGTCATTTCGTTCAAGTCGCTTCTGCGGGGCATCAACAAACTGACGCTCAACGAGGACAAACTTTTCACCGACCTCGAAGACAACTGGCTGGTCATCGCGGAGGGCATCCAGAGCATTTTGCGGCGCGAAAATTACCCGAACCCATACGAGGCCTTGAAGGATTTGACGCGCGGAAAATCGGCGATTTCGCAGGATGAACTGCACGTTTTTATTGACGGTTTGAACGTCCGGCCCGCGGTGAAAGTGGAATTGCGGATGCTGACACCGCACAATTATGTGGGGCGGTGAGTTGATTTTTAGATGCCGAGCGCCCGCAAAAATTTCCTGTGCAGGGCCGTATTTTCATAAATCCCCGAAAAATCCGCCGCGCCCGGGCCCCACGCGAACACCGGCACCAGCACGCCGCCGTGGTCCTTCGACCCCCATTTCACGTTCACATTGCCCATGCTTGAGCCGCGCTCGATGCTCACGCCGCCACCGTCGTGGTCGCCGGTGACGACGACGAGGGTGTTGCCGTCCTTTTTGGCAAATTCGAGCGCATTTATGATGGCCTTTTCAAAATCCTTTAGCTCCGCGACCATCAATTTTTCGTCGTTCGCATGGCAGGCCCAATCGATCTGGCTGCCCTCGACCATGAGGAAAAAGCCCTTTTTGCTCCTTTTTTGTAAAAAATTGGCCGTCAAACTGACCGACTCCGGCAAATACCGCCGTTGGTTGAGCGCACTCGGAGGCTCATAGTCGTCGGTAAAAAACACGATGGGCCTGTCGGCGGATTCCCACGGGGCGCGGCGCAAATTGAGGCCGCGCGACACGGAATATCCCTTTTTTTCAAGCTCTTTCGACAAATTTCGGCGGTCGTCGCGATCTGTGAAATAATGCTCGCCGCCCGCCACGAGGCAGTCAATGTCCGTGGACAAAAAATCAACGGCAATCTCGTAATAAAACGTCCGCAATTTTTGGTGCGCGAAAAAAGCCGCCGGGGTCGCATGGCTCGCCGAGCAGCTCGTCGCCATGCCCATCGCGAAGCCGAGCGGTTTGAGCTGTTCGAAAATCGTGAGGCAGCGCGTCGTGTCGGATTTGAGGCCGACGGCATTGTTATAGGTCTTGCAACCGCAGGAAAAGGCCGTCGCGCCCGCCGCGCTGTCCGTCACGAGGTCACTGAAAGAGTAGCTTTTATGGTAACCGATGACCGGAAATTGTTCCAAAACGGACTTGTTGCCTTGGGCATAAATAAGCGCGGTGGTGTGGGCGAGCGCCATGCCGTCGCCGATCATGAAAATGATGTTCTTCGGGCGGTTTTCAGCGGGCAAAACGTCGGCCCGAGCTTCCGTTTTTTGAAAATCCGCGATCCGGTTCTCGGCGCACGAGCCGCCAAAAAGCATTGCAACCGCGGCCAAACTGCCCGTCCAAAATCGGCGCAAATCTGTTTTTTCTTGAAAAAAAAGGGAGCGAAAGGATTGCAAAATTCGAAATCGTTTTAGCAAAAGAAAAACGCAACCCGCTGAAAGCCAATGAGTTGCGTTAAAAATGGGCGGAGAAAGAGGGATTCGAACCCCCGGTACCTTTCAGTACAACGGTTTTCAAGACCGCCGCGTTAAACCGCTCTGCCATTTCTCCAAAAGCATGGGCAAAGGTATTTTTTTTTGTAAAAAATGAGCGGTTTTTTCACGGGTGCAACCTCCCGGAATTTCCCCGGTCATTGGTTTCAACTGATTCGTTTCACAAAAAAATCTTCAAAAATGAACATCAAGCCAACCATCGCCATCGCGCTCGGCCTCCTGCTTTCCGCCCCCGTTTTTGCCCAAAATTCAGAGGTGCGCAAGGTCGGGGACTTCAACATAATCTCCATTTCGGGCGGTTTTGACAAAATAACCATCGCCGAGGGCAACGAAACCAGCG
>JANOQP010001024.1:0-2096 GCA_031414895.1 Saprospirales bacterium | reverse complement strand
GCGCTTCGATCAGGCGATGCACTGGCTGGTTGGCATTCGTAGTTCGAACTTGTGCTGGATCGGGTGCCCGGGCTCGTCCTTAGGAATCGTGGGATCGATTGTTTTAACCCAATCGTCGACTTCTGCAGCCGCGGTTCCGCGATTGCCGTATTTTGCTGTGAACCCGCTATGCGTGCGACTGCGATCGTTTGCGTAGAGTACGTGACAAGCACTGCATCCGCTGCTGCGATAATCGCCCGCGTGATCGTTGGTGCCCATAAAGTTGAGTGTGGGGTCAAGCAAGCGAGTTTTCGCCAGACCGATATAAACCGGGTCCGTTCGATTTTCGGTGCCCATGCCGCGGTTGCTCAAGCGTTCGCGCGGACGCCCAGGCTCTTCGGTTCGTTCTGGAATCCCAATTTCTGGGCGGAAACGACCGCCGCGTTCGAAAATCCGGAGTGTGTTGCCAGGTTGCGAAACTTGGTACGGGTAGAGCGGATCGAGACTGGCGAGAATGCCCTTAGTGCGTGTTTCTTCGGCAGTCGGCAACGGGACCGTTTGCATCCGCTGCGGAGCGCCTTTCATGCTGTAGGACTCGCCAAATTGCGGCTGCTTGCTCGCGGTGCCGCCGTTGTTGTAGAGAGCGGCGCCCCACAACATACATCCGTGCGTCATCATGCTCTTGCGTAGCTGAAGGACTTCGTTTGCGTGGCATTGTCCGCATGCGATGTGAGCGACACGCAAGTCGCCAGGATTCACGAATCGGACGAACTCCGGAGATTCATGATTCAGCAACGTGTAACTACGGACAGGATTGGCGCTGCTTTTCCAAACGTTTGCGATCGTGGGTTGTACGTGAGCGCATTTCTTGTCGAGCGTTTGAGCATTTCCGCCATGGCAATCGGTGCAACCGATTTGTACGGTGTTCTCTGGGTGCATGTTGCCAACGTTCGCGTGGCATTGAATGCAGCCTTCGCTTTTGGCAAAGGCATCGGCTGCGGATTGACGTGCGAGGTTATCGTGCCGCATCGATTCAGGAATCGGATACGACGAGTTGTCGGCAATTCCAAGTCGCCGCGCGAGATCCCAGGGGTCAGTTCCCTCGGGTCCGATATCGGGTTCCTTGCCACCGGCGGGGCCTGCGGCGTCGTAACCTTGCGAGCCAAACGATGCTAGCTGCAGTTTGCTGTCGTTGGCTTCCACTAGCCGCCCGTGGTACGTTCCGTTGAACAGCGACGCTGGCAAAGGCGTTCGCGGGTCAATCGTTTTGGTGCCCGATGCGTGGCTGCTAGGGGCTGGCGTTGTTGACGCTTGCTTAACCTCGCCGCGCCGGGTTGAGTTGATCCAGTCGCGCAGTGCTGGCAAGGAACCGGCAATGCTTGATTTCTTTGCGACTCGCGTTGGCAATGCGTCGTCTTGTGCAGCCGAGGGCTGTGCAACGAACAAGAAGCCGAGGATCGAGAGTGTGACAATCCCGGTGCGGTGAATGAATCCATCCATGGCAGTAATTCAGTGCGTCCTGGCGCGACGTTGGCTTGAGTTCACATTCCGAAATGGGAACAAACGGGCAATTTATTATTCTATTCGTGTCGAAAACAACCGTATCTGGCCAGCCATGGTTCTTAATATTCAAGAACCATCTCGGCGAATCCGGCGACCGGATTCGTCGATCTTCCCTGAAGACCACGGAACAGGTCTTGAAACCCTTCCCCGGTAATCAAGGTTGCAAAGCCACCGAGAAACAAAATGTTGTTGTTCAACAACGGACGATATTCAACGCCGGTACTAAGGTCGGTTCCGATGAAATTTTGCACCTTGTTGGCAAACAGGTAAGTTTCCAACGGGCTCGTTTGATCAAACCACAATAGATTGGCGTTATTAATTGACCTTAGCCGAGGGGTGATGTCTGCGTCGAGCCCAAGATTGTACAAGTGCAACCCTGGATTGACGAAATTCTGCTGCCCCTGAAATTTGCCTTGCTTCAAACTGGGGTTGAGGCTTAACCGATTGGTTAATTCAACTCCGAACAATCGAATCCCTTGACGGCCCCAATAGCTGAATTCCGTCCCCGCAAAGTTTGGATTGGGGAAAATCGCATCGAATCCGGTGGCTTTGCC
>JANOQP010001023.1:0-3851 GCA_031414895.1 Saprospirales bacterium | reverse complement strand
CTTCACGAAGCCGAGGTCGCCGTTGGCGAGGGCCGAGCCGGGGTCGTCGGAATGTTTTTTGGCGAGGTCGCCGAGGCTTTCACCTTTCAAAATGCGGTCGCGGAGGTCGGTCGCCTTGTCGAGCGCGATCTTCTTTTGGATCGCGTTGACGGTCGGCTTGACCACAATTTCGCGTATTTCGACCTCGCTGTTGAAATACGGGAGGCTGTCCTTCGGGATCCCGTTGAAAAAAACGCGCACTTCGCTCGGCGTGACCTTGACGGACTCGATGACCTGTTGCTGCATTTTTTGGGCGACGAGTTGGCTGCGCATATCGGTCGTCACTTGGTCGCGCATGGTCGAGATCGGGACGCCGTAAAATTCCTCAAAACGCGATTCATCGCCGCCCATTTGCGCCACGATGCGCTCGAAACGGGTGTCCACTTGGGCCGTCACCTCCTCGTCGGTCACGACAATCGAGTCGAGCCGGGCTTGGTTGGTGAGGAGTTTTTGCACCAAAAGTTCCTGCAAAATACCGCAGCGATAGCCCTCCGGGACCTTCGATTGGCGGCTCGCGGCATAGGCAAATTGCTCCTCGACCTCGCTCAAAAGCACGATTTCCTGCCCGACGCCGGCAACGACTTTGTCAATGACCGATTTGGGGTTTTGGGAAAAAAGCGGGCTGGCCGCGGCGAGGATCATTAAAAAAACGATGGATTTTCTCATTATAATGGTGTCGGTGAATTGGCTTTTTGTTCTTTGTGATGATCTTTTAAAAGGTCGGACAAAAGACGGTCAAGGTTGGTGTTCGTATTGGACACCCATTCCGCAACCTCTTGTTCCATAAAAATATCGGCCCGAACGAGGCAGAACCGCCGCATTTGGGCCTGTTCGTCACCCTCATTTTCCATTGGGGCAAATTTTGGGATGTTTTTGTCGATTACAAACTCGGGGCGAAACATGGTGTTGGCACGCACGCCCCGTGAAAGCTCCTCGTCCGTTAGTTCGGGTATGTCGCTAAAATCGATTGCATCGTCATCATAGAAAACAAGGCTTTCCGGCACGGCCACACCATGTTTCCGCAGCAGCATGGCATCGAGTGCCTCAACCATTTCCCCGTTGAACCGCACCCGTTCGGCGGCAATTTTTTCGCCCCTTTTGAGCGATTCGACCGCCTTTTTTGGGTCAATAGATTGAATGGTCATGGCAATTCAAGTTTGATTGCTTGGCTTTCGGCCAAAATTTTGTCGGGACAAAGGTAGCTTCTTATTGCCCGTGGTACCTCTCCTTTTCCTTTTGGCTGGCCTTTCTTGCCGAGATCAAACGGACAACTGTTTCCCGAACGGTGAAGACGACCAAAATTATTGTTTCGACTGCTTTACCTATGGTGAACCAACGTGGCTCGCCATAATCCTTTCTCAAATCTGGGATCACCACCCGGTTCTCATCCTCGAAAACCGCTTTGGAATCCTCAAAGCTCAACCCATGTTTTTGCTGGTTGAGCTGGTTTTTATTATCGTCCCATTCAAAATCCATGGCTTTTGGGTTTGGGGTTCAATTGATCTTCACGTTCTCCCGCCGGATCTCCTGATTGTAAAGGTCGGTCTGCCAATTGTTGAGCAAATCGATTTTCCGCCGGTGCAAGATCATGGCCTCGATCCGGTTTTTGGCCTGCCCGAAAGGTGCCGCTTCGCCCGCCGTGGCCGCTTCGAGGACGCGGACATAAAATTGGTAGCCGTCATCTTTCGTGGTCAAATCGCGCTTTGAGAGCGACCCGGCGGATAACGTGCCCTTGGGCAAAAAAGCGGCGATTTCATCCAAATTGTACCATTTTTCGCCGTCCAAAAGGGCGGTCTCGGCATATCGCTTGGCCCAGTCCCGAAGCTCGGCCATGCCCTCCGCGCCCGATTTTTGCCATGCTTTTTGCAGTTCGGACTGGTTGGTGATGGGTGATTTTATCTTCAAGACGAGGCATCGGAGCATCGAGTTTTGCAAAATAAACAGGTCGCGGTTGTCGTCGTAAAACTTGCGGATGGTCGATTCGTTCAACGCCGTGTCGAGTTTTTCGACATAAATATGCTCCTCGTATTTGTGCCGGATCAGCGAGGCGCGATAGTCGCGGACGAGTGCGTCGATGTTCAAATCCTGCGGGATGTTGCGCTCGGCCTCGTATTCCATCAGCTCGGCCCGGGCCCAATTGGAGACATACGCGGCGATGGTCGCGGCACTGTCCGCCCGGTTCATGCCCGCCGGAAACATGCCCTCCATATCGGTCAACCAAAGACTTTTTTGATAGACACGCGCCAGTTCGCGGTCGCCGGGCAGGCGGCCTTCGTTCTTTTTTTTGCAGGAAAAAAAGAGGAGCGCGAGGATGGAAAGGGTGACGGTTTTTTTCACGAATTGTCTGTACCGGCGGCTTCAGCCGCCGATTTTTGATAGGTTTATGCAGAGAATTGGCGGTTTAGGCCGTTATTTTAGCGGTTGATCGGCGGCTAAAGCCGCCGGTACATTAGGGCCTTTTCCCAATCAAATTTTTCAGGACCGCCTCGTTCAAGGTAATCTTGTATGCCTTCCGCAAATCCTCGACCCATTGTTTTTCGAGATAATCCTGATAATCGGCGACAGCATAACCGCGTGCCTCGGAGAGGTTTTTCGGCCCGACGGGGATGATTTTTTCGACTTTTTTGATGGTCGTCGTCGCGCCTTTTTCGTCCATGACGGGTTGGCCGACCCATCCGGCCTGCCAGGTGATCGGGTCTTTCAGCTTCGATTTTTCGATGGATTTTTCTGTAACGGAGACGATTTCGCCCTTTTTGTTGAATTTTTTGAGGACCTCCGCTGCAGGTTTTTTGGCGATTGCCTTCGTAATCTTCGCTTTCAATTTCGCGTCCTCGGTCTTCATCACATAGGTCGAAATGGTGGCGCGCTCCTCCCATTGATATTTGTCGCGTAGGCTTTTGTTGAAATACGCTTCGAGGCCCACCGAATCGACGTTCGCCTTGTCCCAAACGAGCTGTTTCGTCGCGTCAAAAAGGAGGATGCCCTCTTCGTACTCGCGCATCAAATTTTTGAACTCCGGGTACTTCCGGTCGAGCTGCGTTTCCTCGAATTTGAGGCAGCTTTCATTGACAAAATCATTGTAAAGTTGGCCTGTGACCTCCGCCGAAGTGGCCACGCCGCTGCCTTTCATGCGCTGCCGGCTTGCGCGGGTGCAATATTCCTCAAAGTCGGCGACCGAAAATTTCACGCCATTGGCGAACGAGAAAATCGTTTCCTGTGGCTTCGTTTCCTGCGCTTTCCACCGATAGGTGAGGAAAATGGAATCGACCTGCGCGGCGGCAAATTTGTTCAGCGCCGCGCTGTTTTCCTGAAAACCGCCCTCCCGTTTGATGCGGCCGATCATGCTGGCCTTCGCGGTTTCGGAACGGCTGTCGCGTTTGACGCGCTCGGTGAGGGGCCGTTTTGCCTTGTCAAAAGGCTCCGTCCCTTTCCGGCTGACGCGCTTGATGATGTGCCAACCGATGGTCGTCTCGGCGGGCTTCGAGAAATCGCCATCTTTCGCGAGCGAAAAAGCTGCATCCTCGAACGCTTTTTGGTACTTGTTGATGCCAAAACTGCCGACATACCCGCCCTTTGGCGCGGTCGCCTTGTCCTGCGAAACGGCTGCGGCAAGCTGGTCCCAGTTCGCCCCGCCCTGCAATGCATTATATATGGAGTCGATCCGGCGGCGGGCCATGACCGATTTTTCCTCGTTGTCGCCCTTGCGGATCAAAATTTGGGAAACCTCCATCTCGCCGAGCGCGGGCCGCGAGCTTTCCAAACGGACGACATGGTAGCCGTTCGAGGTGCGGACGGGCAATGTGCTGACCGTG
>JANOQP010001022.1:0-31356 GCA_031414895.1 Saprospirales bacterium | reverse complement strand
CCCAACTGCCCGACCGCTGCCCGTTCGGCCGTTCGCCGCTTTACCAAACTTCGCAAGTATGCACCTCGAAACAATCATCATTATCGGCATTATTGCCGTTCAGGCTTGGCTTTTTGCGCAGACTTGGCGCAAAATCAATCGGTACAAAGCCTTTTTTCCGCCTACCCTTTCTAATTTTGGCATAAACGACGGCCAGGTTTTCACCGAGGCCGCCGCGATTTCAACGGATTTCGACCACGCGCTCTATTGGCTCAACCGCTATTTGGACAGGAGCCGGGGGGCAGTGCCGGAGTACCAATTGATGCAAAACCTCGTCCAAGGCCCGCTCGATTCGCTCGAAGAGGAAATCTCGGTCGCCATCCCGATCCCGCTCTATTTGGGGCTGATCGGCACCATGCTCGGCGTGATCATTGGCGTCTGGAACATGGACGCGCTCGACGCCAACGGCAACACCGCCGCTGTTCTCGGCTCAGGCATCTCCGTACTACTTGGCGGTGTAAAAATCGCGATGTTGGCCAGCCTTTTTGGGCTGCTCTTCACGACTGCCCATTCCGGTTTTTTGTTCAAATCGGCCAAAATCGAGGTGGAACGCGGCAAAAACACCTTTTTTGCATTCCTCCAAACGGAGCTTGTACCCACTTTGACGGATGGGCTGCTCGAAACCCTGCGGCAGTTTCAGGGCAATTTTCGGCAGTTCAACAACGATTTTTCGGAGAATATCCAGTCGCTCAACCACGTCATCAAGACGAGCAGCAAGGCCGTCGAGATGCACGGTCAAATCTTGGAAAACATCAAGGTCGACGATCTCACCAAAATCGCCGGCTTCAACCGCTACACAATGGCCGAACTACGGGAGACGGTCGGCCATCTTGAACAGTTCAACAAATATTTGGCGCAGCTCGGCGAGTTCAACCAGTCCAACCAGCAACTTATTGGCGAAGTGCGGGGGCTTTTGCAACAGACATCGGCAGTCGAGACCATCGCCGAGCGGGTTTCTTCAAACCTCGACAACCATCAAAACCTTATCAATTTATTGGCAGGCGGCTTTCAGACCATCCAAGACTATCAGCGCGGCATGGGCGATGCCATCGGCGGTGTCGACAAGGTGCTGCACACCTCGCTCGCGGTCTTCCAAAAGAACTCGACAGACCAAATGGACAGCTATAAAGGCTTCATCGCCAATTCGGAAATGGAGCTTTCGCGCGCCGTGAACGAAAACCGGGGCATCCTCCAAAAGCTGAACCACCTGGAAAAACTCGCCGCCGAAACAAGCGCACAAACCCGGGACATCAACCAAATACGGGGGGCATTGGCGGCGGCCAACGACCATTCGGCGGCACAAACGGCACTTTTGGCGCGAATCGCGGAGCATAAAACGCCTTTTGATTACCTCCTAATCGGGGTCAAAAAAATCCGGGCAGGCATTTTTGGACCAAGAGCAAAACCAACCGCCTGAAACCATGTCCAAAAAAAAACACGCCGCCCAAAACCATTTTTGGCCCAGCTATGCCGACCTGATGACCACCCTTTTCTTCATCATGCTCGTGCTCTATGTCCTCACTTTCCTGCAAATGCGGGCCGAACAAAGGCAGTTTGAGATAAAGGCAAAATTGTACGATCGGATACAGGCCGTTGAAAACGAGGTCAAGTACCTCACCCGCCACAACCATTTTTCTTGGGACTCGACCTATAAACGGCTCGGCATGACCCAAAAAATACAGTTTCAGGTCGCCCAATCGGCCATCCTGAACACAAACGATATCCAATTTTTGAGCGGGGCCGGGTGGGACATCAAACGCCTCATCGACACGGCCCGCGTCCGGGACAAGGACGCCCGCTACCTCATCATACTCGAAGGCATGGCCTCCAAGGACAATTCAGACCCCGATAAAAACTATGAGCTGAGCTACAACCGAGCCCGCGCCGTGTACGACCTTTGGAAGCGCAATGGCATCCGCTTTGACCCGGCCATTTGCGAGGTGCTGATTTCGGGCAGCGGTTTTGGCGGGGTCGGGCGAGAGACTAATGGCGAGGAAAAAAACCAGCGCGTCCTTGTTCAAATCATACCAAAAATCTGGCAATCAGACAAATAACCATGAAAATACGGATATTTTACCTCATTTTGGCCCTCGCGGCGGTTGCCGTTTTTGGCCTCGAAAGCTGCTCCAACTGTTCCCGCTCCGGCAACGAACGCAGCCAACAGGCCAAGAGGGAAAGCCGCACTTCAACAGCCCGCGACCGGCCGGAAATCGAAACAACCCGGCCAGAGCGCACAGAACCCACCCTCCGCTCGACCGGCAAAAAAACGGTCGTCCGCATGACCAAGCGCAGCGGCGTCTATGAAATACCCGTCAAGATCAATGGCCTCGAACTCAATTTCATCATCGATACGGGTGCGTCGTCCATTTCCATTTCTCAGGTGGAGGCCGCTACGATGAGACGACAAGGTAAGATTGACGAATCGGACATCCTCGGCGAGCGGCAGTTTTCGGATGCCAACGGCGATATTTCGGTCGGCATGGTCATTCGTCTGCGGAGCGTTCAGATTGGCGACCGCGAACTACAAAACGTCGAGGCATCCGTAGTGAACAATGCCATTGCGCCGCTGCTCCTCGGCCAATCGGCACTTGCCCAGTTTGGGAAGATTTCGATTGATTATAAGCGGCAGGAGATTTCGTTTGAATAAAAACTGCGCCATCTCAAACCCGTTTTGTACTCATCACTCCCCCCGTTTTGATAATTTCATGATGAGCAAAATGGCAAAAGCAAGCGCACACAGCTCCATCAGTATAAACCCGGTCTCGTAGTTGAACTTGAAAAGCCCCTCGGTATTCGCCCGGACCTCCGGGCGCGCGCGAACCAATAACCAAAGCGCAAAAAGCAAAGAAACGCCCATCGAAACAACCATTTCTACCATGCGCTTATTGAAGAAGAACAACAGGACGGCGATAGCTGAAATAGGGAAACCGACGACCGCAACCATGCTGACCGGGCTGATATTGAACTGCGAATCCATGCCCTTTTGCAGGATGTCGAGCCCAGAATACGTGTTGCCGATTATGCCAAACAGGGCATGGACGCTTATCCAATCCAGAAAAAAGCTGATGAAAGCCAATATTGCAATTGCTGGAATTACCCAGTCCTTTAGGTTCGATCCGTTTGTGGTCATAACGATTGGGTATGGTTAATTTCAAACAAAGGTTTCTTCGGCAATTGCAGCCATCATTCCTTCTCCTCCCCCACTGTTGCCCTTTTAGGAAAATTGAAAAAAATCGATGTCAAGACCGGCACGAAAAAGATGGCGCAGGTAAAGATTGAGAGATATTTGTCATTTTCATGGCCTTCAAGTACTTGCGAAAAAGCATCATCTGGGCGGTAGTGAGTGTACAGCGAAAGCGCCAGTTTCAGCCCCAAGACCGCGATGACGATAAATGCAGACGTTTCCAGGAACGGGAATTTTTCCATCAATTTCACAAAGCTCGTCGCCACAAACCGCATCGAGAGGATGCCGATAAACACGCCGATACAGATCATCCAGATGTTCTCGGTATAGGCAACGACGGCCAAAACATTGTCAATCGAAAAGGCCAGGTCCATCACCTCTACCAGCACGACCGTCGCCCAAAAGGTGCCGAGCAGACCGAGCGTGTATTTATAGATCCGGTTTTCGGACTTGTTGAGCGTGTCGTCACTTTCATCGGGCGTGGCCTTTGTGCGAAAATAATCATACGCCAACCAGAGCAGATAAAGCCCGCCGAGCGGTTTTAACCACCAAATCTGAATGATATAAGCGGCGAGCACAAGGCAGAGGCCACGAAAAAAGTACGCACCAAGGATGCCATATTTGAGGGCTTTCCCGCGCTGTTCCTTGGGCAAGTCCATGACCATCGTCGCCAAGACCGCCGCATTGTCCACCGACAACAGGCTTTCGATGATGATGAGGTTGAAAATGATGACCGCCGCCGCTTGCAGGTCGGGGCCGAATATTTGGTGCAAAAAATCCATGTTGGTTCAGTTTTGTGAGCGTAAAGCAATACCGACCGGCAACCGGTTGGGTTATTTATTGACCATTTGGACGACCGCCAAGCGACCGCCCTCTTGTTTTGAGAGCAGGATTTTTTGGCCGTCGCGCAGTTCGAGCATTTGCCCGATGGCAATCGGAACAGCGGGCGTTTCGGTCGCATCGGCCAGATCGGCCAAGGTCTGGTTGACCAATACCCATTTGTTTTGGTGAAAAACAAAATAGCCGACCGGTTTTTTGTCTGCCTCGGTTACTTTTTCGTTCGGCGAAAGGCGGTTATTGACGTGCCATTGGTACAGGTACTGGTTTGTATAGACCATCAAACGGTGGTTGTCCGACTTGTAATCTCCCGGTTTCCGGGCCGAATAAAGGTTCAACATCGGCAGCGCCCCTTTGAATGCCGTCCCGCAAAACGGGCAGCGTGGTGTCGTCGAATTGTCGAAAACAAACCATTTTTGTTCGCAGTCCACGTTTTGGCAAGGCTGCATCAGGTCAGTTGTTTTGACCAGTGCCTGCTCCCAATCGTCCGCCGAGGGGCGTTTCTCACGGCTGTGCAGCCCATCGATGAAAGCTTGGTCGAACAATGCCTTCAAGTACGGCCCGGTGACCGAGTACGGAATTTTTTTCACGTCGGCCCACGGCAAATAGCTTGGCCTGATGTCCGCGAGTTTTGGGCGGTTGGCCAGGTTCGTCGGGTGTTCCACGAAAAGTGCGTTCCTGCCCATGCTCAATTCTTCGTCCTTTTGAGCGTCCTGGTCCCAGATTTTGCCGCCCCGCAGCGGGTGCCGATAGAGCAGGTACATATAGATCAACACCGCCAGGGCGTGCAGGTCCGTGTAGCGGCTCGGCAAAAAACGCCCGCTATCGTCCTTTTTTAGGTGGATGGTTGCCATCACTTCTGGCGCGATAAAATCCGGTGTGCCGATCACATCGGGCGGGTATTTTGACGGCACGACCAGCCCATCTATGTCGATAATGGCCGCGCCACCAGATACCGGGTCGACCAAAACGTTTTTGTAAGAAAGGTCTGAATGCGCCAGCCCGGCCATGTGCATCCGGCGGACCGTGCGGCTCAAAAGGATGCAGATCCGAAAGTAGTTCATCCAATTGCCGCGCTCGCGGGGGTCGAGCGAGCGGTTTTGGTGGTTCGCGCTCGCAAACCATTTGCCCTCTTTTTCCTTGCCCTTGATGCCCAAAAAGTCGTTGTTCTTCGAGCCGTACTTGAAGAAAAAATGCCCGGAATATACCGGCGCGACCAGCCCCAATTTACCGTTCCATTCCACCATTTTGGTCGGCCAACAAAATTTGTCCTTCCAATAATCGCCGCCCGCTTGGTTGAAAATCCGGTCGCGGTAGGTCCCGACGATGTTCGATAGGCGGTCTTTGGCCTGATAATCCTGTTTTTCCCGAAAAAAGGCGACGACATAGCTCCGGTCGGGGCTGAAATAAACGTCCTTCATCGCCCCAGAGCCAATGATCTCGTCCACAAATTCGACCGCGCTGCCGTCCACGGCTTTGAGCGAAATGATGTTTTTCATAAACAAACTGGTTCGTTTTTCAAAAAAGGATGGCAATCGTCCGGTCGTCATGGTTGCCCGGCGACCAAAAGTTGAGCCATGCCAAAAGCTCGGCTTCGAGGTTTTCATTGTCTTTTTGAAAATCGACATTCTTGGAAATATCGTCCCAAAACTCCGCCCAAACGGCCGCGCTCTTCAAACTGTTGTCCGTCGGGAACTTGGGGTCGGTCACGCCGTCGGTCATCAGGACAAGGGCGGTAAAATCTTCGTCCGAGCGCAAAAAATGGTATTTGAAACGCGCATAAACACCTTCCTTGAAAGTCTCGGGCATGGTCAAAAAACGGGTCTGCCCGGCAAATTCGCCACCGTCCGGCTCGGCCAATAAAATAGGCTCTTGTCCGTCGTGGTAAATCGCGATGCCGCCATCCCCCACCCCGAACGAACCGACAAACCAACCAAAATCGAATTTTTTGGCAATCGCCAAAATGAAAGTCGTCGAATAGTCTCGCATCGCGACACTTGGCAGCCCGGCCATCTTTGGGTCGGATGGTGCGGCCACTTCCCGTTCGATGGTCTTGTGCGCCTCAAACGCCACCTCGACGAGCAGTTTTTGGAAAAAAGCCTTGTCGTCGCCACCCAAAGACCCTGTTCTTTTTAGTTCTAAAATAATTTCCTCAAACCGCTCCAATAGGGGTTTCGACGGCGGTGTAGTCAGGCTGTCCCGCAAAAAATCCTGCGCCGACTTGCAAGCAAGTTCCGAGCCTTTTCGGGAATATTTGGCCGAGCCGGCCCCATCGGCGACCGCCATGAAATACCAGCCGCTCGCCGCGTCGGCTTCGATGAAAAAATCGTCGTCCCTGAATTTCCCTTCGTGCGCGTGCGATCGGCCGCGGGCGCTCGCCGCAACAACTGTGCGAGTGCCGCGACGGTCAGATTTTTGATCAAAATCCTTTTTTTGATAGGGCAAAAGCGGGTCGGTCGGCTCGTCCTTCCAAAGGCTGCGCGGGTCGGGGTTGACAAAGAGGATGAACTTGCTGGTCAACCAGCCCTCCTCATGCTTGCTTTTGAACTCAAAATCGAGCGTGAACTCGCCCTGCTGCGTTGGCTTGCCAAAAAGCCGATGCGTGTTTTTGTCATATTGAAGGCCAATCGCTTCAATATCCGCGCGTTCAAAATCGGCCTCGGTGATATCCCCCCATTTTAGGTCAGGGTGGTCGTCGAGGTCGATATTGACCGCCTCGTTCATTTTTATGGGCATCAAACTGACCCGGAGCGGGATGGGGCGGGGCGGCGGCGGGGGCGGCGTAGTTGGTGTAAATTGCATGGGCTCTGGCTTTTGTTCGACGAGGGTGATAGGTGGATCGATGGGTTGAGCTTGTGAAATTTCGGTTTCTGGCACGGTGGGTAATTCTTGGGGTCGCGGTTCTTCCTGCTTCGTTTCCTGTACAACGCTCTCTATTGTGAAGGGAATTAGCCTGTCTGCTTGAGCCGCCTCTGTTTTGTTTGAGACCCAAGTTTTGGGGTCATCTATGAATTTATCCCAATCATTTTTTAGCTCCAAAGTGATTTCATCGAGCAGTTTTTTGGTCTCTTGATTCCTTAAATATTGGCGCATCCGCCCCTCGAAATACGGGCCGGCGGGTGGCTCGAACAATACTTCGAGCAGTTTCCGCCACTCGTTCTCTGCAAAATTTCCCATTTTGGGTTGCTGTTCTTTTGGTTAATAAAAAATCACCCCCGCCCGCGCCCGACGTTCGCGCTGCCCTTCGTCACGCCATATTGGCCCTGCAACCCGCACCACGGGCAGGTCGTCATCTCTTCTTCGCCCGTGCAAAGCACCTTCCCGCAGGCGCAGAGCGCAAAGCCGAACTGATTGCCGCAGCAAGGGCAATATGGGAAACCGAGCAACTCCTGCGTATTGATTGAAGGCTCTGGCCCCCCCGACGGGCCGCACATCTCAAAATAGGACTGCTCGACCGGATAGGCTCCCGTGAGCCGGTAAATGCGCGATTTGAAACCAAATTCTTTGGTGTATTCGTTTGGCACGACCGTTTTCAGGTATTTCATCAAATAAGGCTGCCGCGTTTTTTGGCAGCGCGCCGGGATGACCGCCCATTTTGAATCGAGCCATTCCTCGCGGGAATTGCCATTCATTTCAGCATTTTTTAGGATGTCTGCATCGAGCTTTGTCAATTGGATCTTGTCCAAGTTCTCCGCCGTCACCGATTGGCTCGTAGCCTTGATGGACTGCGTGACCCAGCGGAAAAACTTTTTGTAGGCTTCCGGCTCGGTGTCGTTGAACACAAAAACGTGTTCTGTCAGTTCCTGCAAAAGATGGATATCGGCCTCCGAGCCGATGGCCACTGCGACCATCGTCACGCGGTCTTTGTAGCGGCCTTTCCACCGCTCCACGGCGGCCTGATATTCGTCGGTCGGCACGCCGTCACTGAACAGGAAAATGATTGGCTTCCAGTCGCCCTTCGTATCGGGCGATGGCTTTTTGACCTGCAGATCCATTTCGGACATCAAAAAATCGAGTGCGAGACCCAGCGAAGTCCCCCCGCCAATGGGCAAGCGGGGCGGGTAAAAATTGAAGATTTCGGTCAGTGCCGAGATACGGACGGGCTTGCCGGCAAAGGCAAGAATTGACAAATAGGCCGTTTCGAGCGAATTGGGATCTTGTCGAAGCTCGCGGATCAGTGTTTCGAGGCCGCGCTGAACTTCTTCAAGCGGTTCACCAATCATGGATTCGGACACGTCGAGGAGGAAAAAAATGGGCAGGCGACGCATGGGAAAACGGGTTTAGGTTGTTTTCAAAAAAAAAGTTTTATATCACGATCTGCACCTCCGGCGGCGGCGGCGGCAAAATGGCCTCGCCGCTCGCAACGCCCATGCTCCGGTTGCCGACGCTGACGGTGGACGAGACCCATTTAAAGAAAGATAGGAAAGTGGCACGGTCTGTCGTGTCGAGGTGAAAGACATTGGGCGTGATCTCCTGCAAATAGCTGTCCTCCGCTTTTGGCCCTGCAGCACAGGCTACGATGGTGCCGAAAGGGCGCTTTTTGAGTTCAGGCACGTTTTCGCGATAGCGCATCAGGTCGCTCGGCTTGCCGTCGGTCATTATGAAAAGTAGGGGCATCCAGTCGCCCTTTTGGTCAGCGGAGGTTTTTATTAACTCTCTGTCCACCTGTTTGCAGAGCATTTCTATGGCCTCGCCGAGGTGTGTCGGGCCGCTGTCAGGGGTCTTGATGATGGGCAATTGGAAGGTCTCGATGGCGGTTAGCGGCATCAATGTATTGACCGCTTGATCAAAGGTGATGATACTGATATGAACCGATTCGAGAGCCTGCGGGTCCTGCCGGAGTGTGGCAATCATGGTTTGAAGACCGACATTGACGGATTCGATTGGCTCGCCACGCATCGAACCGGAGGTGTCAATCAGGAGGTAAACGGGCAGGCGACGCATGGTTTTGATGTTTTTCTTGATGTGCGTTTTGGGCAAAATGGTTTTGTCCGAAAAAATCAGGCCTCCAAAAAAGCCCCGGTAACGGCCACCGATTCGTGCAATTTCCGGGCAAGAAAGTTTAAATTTTTTTGATATTCCCCAATTTCATGATAGCTGTTGCCAATGGCCGCATCAAAAAAAGGCTGCCAAAAAGCATCTCCTTGTTTTTTAAAAAAGGACTGAAACGCAATTGGCTCGTGGGCAAGCACCCATTTTACGACTCGCGTGTTGAGCCTGAAATGGCCTTCCTGAATGATCTCATGTAGGTCATCCAGCGATTTCATTGCGTAATTGTTCAAGTGGTTTTCGATGTTCGGGTGGATGGCATGGTTGGCCAATTCGGCAAAAAAAAGATAAGACCGCTGGCAGTCGAGCAGGTCATGGGCCTCCAAAGCACGTTCGATGACCGTTTCATGGCTGCCCGTGATGCGGATATCATCCAACAAAAGCAACCTTTTTCCGGCCAAAAAATGGCGGTCGAGCTGAAACAAATCATTGCCGATGAGCCTCAACCGTTCGGATGCGTTCAGGCTGCCGTAATCGTCCCGATAGGTGACGGTGCGAAAAATCTTGCTTTCCGATACCACAGGGCGGCCATCCGCAGCCAACAGGCGGTTGATCCGCGCCAAAAATTGCCTATACATGAAAAAACTGGCCGTTGGTATATGACAAAAAGGACTCGACAGTGCCACGGTCGGGCGGTTGTCGGGCAAAAAACGGAACACCTTTTCGTAAAAAGCGCAGGCCAGTTCCTCCCCCCATTTCTCGGCAACCTTGCCATCCCCGTGCTTGAAGCGGCTGTAATCGACCGGGTCAAAACCTGGGCTTTCCCTTTCGACTATTTCATGTAAGGAAAATCGTTGTTTCATGGCAAGATTTGACTCAGCAGGTCTCCCAGCCGAAGGTTGTTTGAGTTGATACGTACAGCGGCAAGTCCCGCGTTTTTTGCGCCAAGTTCGTCGGCCAATTGGCTGTCGCCGATGTGCAGGATGTTTGACTCCGGTAAATCCGGGCGGCGGCTGTTGACCTCGCTTTTCAAAAAATCAAAGGCCGCCGGGCTTGGTTTTGAAACGCCCATTTCATCGGAAAAAAGGAGAAAATCGAACCGATCAAAAAGCCCCGTCGGCGCAAGCGCGGTTTTTAACGTCGCGCCCCGGATGCTGCCCGTGTTGCTCAAAAGGCTGATGGTGCAGCCCTTTTTTTTCAAAAAATCAAGCGCGGGGATAATTTGGCCATCAAAGATGGTTGGTGGGTTTTCACAAAAGATCCGACATATCTCGCAGTCTGCCCCGTTGAGCACCGCCGCGTCGAGGTTGTCGATGTCGATGTCGATCCGGTAAAGCGAGCTTGCCAATATTTCGAGCGCGTCGATGTTCTTCCCAACCTTTTCATTGATGGAATTGGCCAATCGGTTCATTTCTGAAAAAGCGTTTTCGATGCTTTCCACGGAATGCCCGGGCGGATTGAACTCGTCGAGTATCCATGCCGAACGCACCTTTTTAAAGGCGGGGTTTGGCCTAATCAATGTTTGCCAAAGATCGAACGACCAATGCTCAAACCGCCCAAGGTTGTCCGGCCACATCAAATAACGATATTGACCTCCGGCGGCGGCGGCGGCAGTTCGCTCAACCCGCCAATTTCCTTTTGGGCCGTTTCGACCTTTTGGCTGCTCACACTGATGGAGGCTGAGACCCATTTGAAAAAGGCTTTGAGCGATGCGCTGTCCGCTGTGTCGAGCTGTACGACCGAGTCCGTAACCTGTTGCAAAACACCCGTGTCGGACGAGCCGACCATGCAGGCGACGACTATGCCGCAGCGGCGTTTTTGGAATTCAGCAAGTCCTTTTTTCCAATCGTCGGTCGGTAGTCCGTCGGTCATGAGGAAGACGAGGGGCTTCCAATCGCCCTTGGAATCGGGCGTTGTCTTGCGGATCTCGCTATCGATGCAATTGGCCAGAACATTGAGTGCCTCACCAAAACAGGTGACACCACCGGCCTCGAAATGTGGCATTTGAAATGAGGTCAGTTCGGTCAGCGGCACCAATTGGCGGGCCGTCGTGTCGAACGTGATGACGCTCAAATAAGCAGCTTCGAGCGCCTGCGGGTCGGTACGGAGCGAGGAAACGAGCATTTGCACACCGCTGCGGACGGCCTCGATCGGCTCGCCGGACATGGATCCGGAGGTGTCGAGCAATAGGTAGACTGGTAATCTTCTCATTGGGAAAGGTTGATTTTAGGCCGTGCGGATATAGCCGCGCAGGATTTCGATGAAGGTGTCTGCAGGCATCGGGTTGCCGATGGCCCGGACTTTCCAGCCGCCGTCCTTGCGATATACCTCGGCAAAAACCATGGAGCACATTCCAGTAAAGGTGGCGTCGTTGCTCAAATTGAAGCGGGCCATCTCCTTCCCGCCGGCATCAACTGCGCGGATATAGGCATTGGCGACCTCGCCAAAATGCTGCTTGCGCGAGTGGCCTTGGTATATGACGACCGAAAACAGTATTTTTTGGTATTGCTGGCCGAGACCGTCGAGGTTGACGATAATCTGTTCATCGTCACCATCGCCCGCGCCGGTGCGGTTGTCGCCCGTGAGCCAGATTTGGCCGGACGGGTGGCGCAGGTTGTTGAAGAATATAATGTCGCCGCCGACCAGTGTTTTGTCGCCGATGCTAATGACCTTGTCCGACGCATCGAGCAAAAAAGCGACGGCATCAAGGTCATAGTCCTCCTGTTTTTTCCCGAAAAGGCCGCCAAGGAGGCCGCCCCCGCCGGCAGGTTTTTTCACGTCCCAGCCGAGGCCGATGGTGACGCGGGAAAGGTTGTAGGCGGATTTGTCGAGGTTGATTGTTTGACCTTTGGTCAGGTTAATAGCCATGTTGTTAAAGGTTTAAAAAATGAGCGGTGTATCCGGTTTTAAGAATAGTGAGGTCAGTTATACAGGCTGAGAAAATCACCCAGGCCACCTCGCTGCCCTTTGCCGACGGCCTCGAATTTCCAATCGTCGCCGCGTTTGTAGAGCCGGCCAAATTCGACGGCGGTCTCGATGGAAAAATCCTCGTCCAGTTCGTACTTCATGATTTCATCGCCTGTCGAGGCATTTACGATGCGGATAAATGCGTTGCGCACCTGCCCAAAGTTTTGTTTCCGCGCCTCGGCATCATGGATGGTGACGACAAAACAGACCTCCTGTGCACGGCCGTCCATTTTTGAAAGGTCGATTTCGATGCTTTCATCGTCGCCGTCGCCGTCGCCGGTCTTGTTGTCGCCGGAATGGACAACCTCGCCGTTTGGCGATGTCGTATTGTTGTAAAAGATAAAATGCGCGTCGGAGAGCATTTTTTTGTTCTCGCCGAGGATGAAGCACGACGCATCAAGGTCTGCATCGCCGCCGGTCGCCGAAACGTTCGTGTCCCAACCGAGGCCAATGGTAAAACGGGGCAAGTCCACGTTGACGCGCTGCCCTTTTTGGAGGTTTATAGCCATTTTTGAGTAAAATTTGGTGCGGTAAAAAAGGTTCTTTTCAAGAATATTTGTTCACAAGTGTTTGCAGCCCCCCTTGATAGCCCTTGCCGATGGCCTCAAACTTCCAGGTGCTGCCCTTTCGGTAAAGCCGCCCGAACTCGACGACGCTCTCGACCGAGAAATCCTCGTCCAGCTCATATTTGGCGATTTCCTCGTTGTTCGCAGCATTGTAAATGCGTATGAACGAGTTGCGCACCTGCCCAAAATTCTGCCTGCGCACGTCAAATTCATGAATGGATACCACAAAAACAATCTCGGAAATCTGCTGGCTGACCTTTCCAAGTTCCACGGAAATGGTCTCATCGTCGCCATCGCTGCTCCCGCCCGTCCGGTCGTCATCGGCACCTTCGACAGCCCCATCGGGCGACAATTTGTTGTTGTAAAAAATGAAATTTGCCTCGTTTGGTATTTTTCCGTTGGTACCTATCATAAAAGCACTTGCATCAAGGTCAAAATCGGCCCCCGAACTGTCGCTCGGGTCCCACCCAAGTCCTACGCAGACTTTGTTTAGTTCCAAATCGACCCGTTGCCCTTTTACCAGATTGATTCCCATGTTAAAAAGAGTTTTAGTTTTTTAGATAAATTATAGAACCGATGCAATGATAAAATCACTTTGCATAACCGCTATTTTGTATTTGAAAAAAGATTATCGAAAAGGTTGTTTTTTTATTGTTTTTCACGTCAATTTCCTCAATTGCGCCTCGCATTCCACCAACCTCGGCTCAAACTCCGCCAATACATCCTCGAACCGCTCCCGGTGCAGCTCAAAAATCTTCCCTTTCGTGAACTCGCGCAGCATCCGATCCTGCCGAAAATCCTCGATTTCGAGCGGCCGGCCGAGCGCTTGTTGCTTTTCCTCGATGATGCCGCGCGTCACCGGGCTTTCTTTGATTAAACGAATGGCCTCCTCGGTCACGCCCGGGTTTTCGGTCGTCAGGTCACGAATCCTGTCGTTGAACCTTTGTGCCTGTTCGTCTCGCAGGTTTTCCAGTTCGGCCAATACTTTGGCTCGCTCGGCTTGTCGCTGCGCTTCGGCGGCCTGTTTTTTGGCAGTTTCTTCTTTTGCGTCCGTGAAACCGCTGCGCAACGCTTCGACAAAAAAACCGGCCACGCTTCGCCCTATCTGCCCATTCACTTTTGCCCGCTGCGTAATGCGAATGGCTTGGTTGACCTGCGTTTCCGACCGCCCTTCGAGCAGTTCGGAAAAGGTTTGTGGCGAAACGCCAAATTTTTCCACGACCACCGTTTTGAATTTTTCAAAAAGTGGAGAAGTCGGCTGATCGGCTGATTTTGTTGTCTTTTTTGCCTCCGGTTTTTGTCTTAAGCCGGGGTTCGTCCGCCTCGATTCAAGCACCTCGGCGGAGACTTCTTCCACCTGCGGAAGGTCTTGGTAGGTCTTGTTAGGCGTGTTCCGACGAATATGGAAAACGAGGCTGTGCACCCGGTTTCCCAGTTTTTTCTCCTCAAAAGTGAACGCGATATCGCAGTGCCGTGCCAAATCTTCCTGCGATTTCAACAAAACGCGCTTCTTGAAATCACCATAAAGTTTGTACGTCGTCTTCTTTTTTGGGGCCGAAGCGCGGCGCGTCCCGATGAGTTGAAGGCTGTCATCGTCGGTATTGAGGAGGTCTTTGAGCTCGTCGAGGCCGATTTCGCGGCGCCCCAAATTGTCGTATTCCTTGAGCAGCCAAAACATTTTTATAGCATAGGTCGACCGCACATTGCATAGGTTGCGGATATCGTACATTTTGAATCGCTCGCGCAGTTCGAGCAGGTACGGCTTCACGTCCTGATGGAATTGCAGTTCGACATAGTTGTTCCGTTGGTCGCGGTCGGTGCTGTCGGGGATGGTCGCAGTCGGGAAGACGGAGAGCAGTTTCCAGCGTTTTTCGCCCGAGTCGGCATCGTTGTAAGGCACGACGACCTTTTTGGATGCAAGCCCGACGACCGCTCGGCGCACCGCGTCGTAATCGTTCGAATCGTTCGAGTTAAAAAATTTGAGCAGGTGCTTCAGGTATATCCGGCACATCTTGAAGTCCGGCTCGTTCTTGTTGACCATGCTGACCATGACATCAAAGATACGGAGCTGCCACAGGTTGAAGGAAAACTTGGCCTCCATGAGCGCGTTCGACTTGACGGCCAAATGCCGCTCGCGCTCCGGTTCAAAGGTGCGGGTCGGGACAAAAGCAGGCAAAGTATTTTGAAGGTTGGCGTCCATCGAGCGGCTGTTTTTATAAGAACTATGACATTACCCGGAGGTTCGGCCAAATGTAACAGGCCGTTTTTTGAACCTGCCCCCCTGCCCTACCAATAGTTTTCCGTTTTCGGTCAAAAAAATCGGCCCTGCCTCCGGTTTTTGTCATAGGTCGGGTAAAACATTGATTTATCCTCCGGTATTTGTCATAGTTCGACGTCCTTGTTTCCGGTTTTTGTCATAGAGGGCGGTCAAATGTCTCGGCCGTATTCGCTTTTTGGGTAGAATATTGCCCTTACCCCCTCTTCAATTCAACTAAAAATGGTTTTTACAGGCCTTATTTCTACTTACTTGTAAGTAAATAAGTAAAATTGTTTAATAAAATGAAGTTCCCGTCCCAAAATACACCTCACCTCCGGTTTTTGTCATAAAAAATCAATGCCGTGCCCAGTCTCCGGTCATTGTCATAGTTACCTCCGTATTTCGTCATTGACACCTCCGGTATTTGTCATAACAGTCTCCGGTATTTGTCCCTGCAACCTCCGGTATTTGTCATACAAAACCTTGTAACTCCTTGAAAATGAATAAGTTGCAAAGGATGTAAACAATAAATTATTCAAAAAAAAATAAACACCAACAGGGAATACCGCTTGTTGGTGTTTATTTTTTTGAGGTATAAAAAATGTTTGCCCCTCCCAATTGCGCACCACCCTCCCCCACCCTTTCGGCTTCCGGTTTTTGTCATGGGTCATTCGGGTGGGTTTGACTCTTCATCGAGTCCAACTTTCTTGATTCGCGTCTTTTTCCCGGAGGCCAAACCGAGGAAATTGTCTTGAGTGACGACAGGCTTACCGGTGATTTTTTCATAGGTCTGCAACGCACCACCCGCCGCCGTACCACCCTTTATGGCCGCCCGGCGGTTATCATCGAAGCCCACTGCATCGTCGTCCACGGCCTCCTTTCTGGTTGTTTCCTCCCCGAGCATGGTGAAAATGAGCTCCAAATTGGTCATGTGATCGCGGAGGTTTTCGCGGCGCAGGCCTTTGTGGCCCTTGTACTCGGAAGGGGTCATCCCGAAGGTCGCCTTTGATATTTCGGCGGTCAAAATCGAATATTCGATGCCCTCCTGCACGCCGCGCCCTTTCCATTCATCGGTCAGTTGTTGCCGCATATCGATGCTCTTCAATCGCGATTCTATCCAATCATCGGGATACCCTTTCAATTTATAGAGGTCGCGTGCGCGTCGTGCCGCAAGTTCGGGGTTTTCTATTTCATCGATGCGCTCCTGCCCCACCCTTGCCAGCCAGAGCTTGAACGGCTCCGCATTTGGCGACGGGATGGCCATGATGATGCGCAACAAGCCTTCCGTGTTGGCGCAATCGGTTGCGTACTTTTTGCCATCGGCGCTGGGCATTTTCAGTTGTACACAAACCGTGTACAACTGCGGCTCACGCTTTTTGAGCATGTTCCAATAATTGCGCGGGTTCGGGCTGTAGGTCAAGGTTTGGACGACATCAACCACGGAAAAGAACCATGCTTCGGCGTGCCAAATGCGCCGAATCTCTTTTTCCTGAAACAAGATGAGGTGTGCGTTTCCGTCCATAAGATGAAAATAGATTTACTTATTTAAGTAAAAGTAAGCAAATGAGTATTTGAGTAAATATATGGGACAAACCCAGTTTTTAGGCAAAAAGCCCGAATTCAAAAAAATCGCTTTATTTTCACTTTAAGCTACAACGATCCAAAAACATGTAAATCCCAATCTTTTTTAAAATTTTGGCGGAAAATTAAAATCAGCCACCAAAATCGAAAGATAAAAGCAGTTGACACAGGTGATTTGATTCAATAGGATACGAAAGAAGTATTTTAAGTATTTGTTTAAAAATAAGTATTTACTCAATTTTAAGTAATTCATTTTCAATCAAATTCACCACGAACGCCCGGTTGGTCACCGAGGGTCGCCGCCGGCCAAGCGTCTCCTTCATCTTGAAATATAGGCTTTCGGGCAAGTCGATGCTCAAACGATACATTTTTTCGACGGGCGGCAATTCTGGCTCCCTTTGTAGGGGTGGGGTGGGGGAGGGGGCCGCTTCGGCTTGGAGGTGGATGGCCCGGACCTGCATTTCGAGCGCGTTCAAATCAAGTTCACGCTTGGCCTCCGGCTTTGGCAACAGGGAATCCGCGATGGATTTGGTGCGCTTGTTCGACATTTTTGATTAAATTTAAGTATGGATAAGTATTTAAGTATTTTTACTTTGCAACCAAAAGCTGTATTTCCTCAGCCAGTCTCCTTATTTCCTCTTTTGCCTTCGGGTCGCGGTACTCAAAAACACCGACGCCTTCAATCATAGCCTCTTTGTACGAAACGCGATAGGTGAGCCGGGACTTCAGCACGGGCATCCCGAACTGTGCCAAATTGGCCTCGATTTCCCGGTCAAGGTTGCGGCTAAAATTGTGTTTATTGAGAAGGATATATGCAGGGATTTCCGTCCCCAGTGACCGCACCTGTTCGAACCGTTCGCGCACGTTCTGCAGCGACCATATATCCGCCGGGCTCGGCTCGATGGGGCAGATGACAATGTCCGAGGCCAATATCATCCAAGTCGCCAGTTCGCTCAAAATGGGCGTTCCATCAAGCAATACCACATCGTAATCGTTGTGCAGCGCCTTGATATTGGCGACAAGCGCCTTGCCGTTATCGGTAGTGAAAGCAGATTTTGATTTGGCGGTAGTGACCCCGAAAACTGGGATTTTGGGACGGTCGTCATCGCGCTGCCCTGCCCATTTCATGGAGGTCTGTTGCTCGTTGTCGGTGTCGCCAATGCAGACTTTTTTTCCGGCATGTGCAAACCACACGGCCAAATTTTGGGTGACGGTGCTTTTACCGACACCGCCCTTGAGGTTCATCACTGATATAATCATGAAAAAAACGGGTTTGCCGCTAATGGCAAATGTGCGGACAAACGTACTTATATTTACTTAAAAATACACAGTTACTTATTTTTAAGTAAAAAATGAGCAAAAAACATTTTCGCAGAAGTCGGGAAGGGCACTAAAAATTAGCACAACACCCAATGGCGGTGCGTCTTCAAATTTTCGGATTGTTCCTACTTCGGGCCTTGCGGGCGGAGCAGCCCCAACTTGACCTCCAAATGTGCTGCCCGGAGTAGGGCTTGGTCGGCTCGCTCTTGGTTGTCCTGTTTTTCTTTTTTGTGCAAATAGAAGAGACGCAAAAGGATGGCGGAAAAAATTACGATGACGGCAAGCAAGAGGCGCAAAAGGCCTTTTCTTTCGCTGTTGATGCGGCCGCCTATAAACTTGGAGATTGATGAGCTTTCCATAAATCAGGTTTTTTGAACAACAAATTTGTCTTTTTCGAGGCGGACAAGGCGGTAATTGCCAAAGTCCAACGAAAAGGTTTCGGGTGAAAAAGTAGTCACTTGATATTGAAAACCTACCCGTTTTAAGATATCGTGGCCAAATGCGGCATCGCCAATAACGACATGGATGCTTTTCAGGGCTTTTGCATTTTGGCGGCGCAGCCTTTCTTGGTCGAAAAATGTTGAATTTCGCCCCAAGTAAAGCCGGGTGTTGTGCAAGGAACGGCATCGTTCGGTGCAGAATTTTTTGTTACTGCGGCCTGTGAACTCGGTTTCGCAAATCGGGCAAATAATTGGCATATAACTGGCAAAAAATTGTTTATTGACTTGTTTGTGCCAGCAAAAATAAAAATAAGATTGAACATCTGAATCGAATGCTCTCCGAAATATCAATACCAACGTCGCTCGGTTTTGCCCGGTTTTTGAGTGGCGGTGGGCGAGTGCGGATGGTCATCAACCATATCCTTTCGGAAAAGGACAAAACGGCGTTACTCGTTGGAGAACGGTCGGAGGAAGGGACGTTAGATACCACGGCCATCAATTTTGACGACCTAAAGCGGCGGCTCGACGGCACGGGCCGCCATTTCTTTGAGTGCCTCGCATGGCTTATAGCGTCGCAGCTGCTCGAAATCGTTGTTGTTCGGCCAAAAACCGGGCGTGGTATTTCCCATTATAAATCAGGAATTTTTTCGGACGGGGAAGATGAGGTCGCGTTCAAGTCGTCGTGCAATTTCACGGCAAGCGGATTTTTGGAAAACCTCGAAGAACTCTCTGTCCGGTGCTCATGGGGTGGGGCAGGGGAGGGCGGCGCAATTTCTGAACAGCGGGGTTATTTTGAAAAAATCTTCTTGAAACAGGCGGAATTCGTGGAATACCTGCCTTTTGAAAAAATAGAAACATCCATCGCGGAACATTTCGGGGGAAGAACGATGGACGAGCTTTTGGCCGACGAATCGCAGCTTTTGGAAGAAACGGCCCGGCATTTTCAACAAAAACATATCCGCGAGGCGCTCGAACGGACTCGCCGAAAAGTGGAAGCTTGGTTACAGAAACCCCGCTTCCCCTTTGTCGAAGGGGCGCGCGATTATCAAAAACAGGCATACGAAAACTGGCTCGAAAATGGCCAGCGCGGCATTTTTGCCATGGCGACCGGGACGGGCAAGACCATCACTGCCCTCAACTGTCTGCTTTTGGAATCGCAAAAACGGGGCGGCATTTTTCAGGCGGTCATCCTCGCGCCGACGGTTTCGCTCGTCGAGCAATGGGAAAAAGAGGCCGAGGCGTTCCGTTTTTCGGGCATCCTGAAAATTTCATCAAAGACCGATTGGGAGCGTGAACTTGACCGGCTGCTCGCCTCCATTCGTTTTGGTGGCGGAGAACGGTCGTTCATTTTGATTGTGACCTATGCCTCTTTCTATCGCGAGCGATTCCAGTATTTTTTCAAAAAACTGCCCGGAGAGACGCTTTTTATCGCCGATGAGGGCCATAATCTGGCCTCCCCGCGCGTGCAAGCTGTTTTACCAAATGTGCATTTGAAAAATCGCATCGGCCTTTCGGCGACGCCCCGCCGGAGTTACGACCCCGAAGGCACGGCGGCGATGGAGGCATTTTTTGGCGACCGCGAACCGTTCGTTTTTTCGCTGCCGATGGAGCGCGCCATCGAATCGGGCGCGCTTTGCAGGTACCGTTATTTCCCGCACCTCGTTGAGCTTTTGCCCGCTGAAATGTCGGAATACTCCGAGATCTCAAAAAAGCTCGCCCGATATTTCGATGGAAAAACGGGCGAATCGCGGCGGCCCGATTTGACGGAAAAATTGCTTTTGGCTCGAAAGCGCATCATCCAAAAAGCGGCCAACAAGCTCGACCGAACGCGACAGATTTTGCAAAAAAAATGGAATGAACTGGGCCACCTAAAATTCACCTTTGTCTATGTGCCGGAGGGCTTTTCGCCCGAAAACGAAGATTTTTTGACCGAAGGCGAGGCCGACTTGCGCATTATCGACCAATACACGCAGGCCATCGGCACGATTCATTCTTCCGTTCGGGTGAACCGTTTTACTGGCATCACGCCCGACCGCGACCAGATTTTGGAGCAATTTCAAAAGGGTGAAATCCATGTTTTGGCTTCCATGAAATGCCTCGACGAGGGAATCGACGTGCCGCGGGCGGAGCTTGCCATTTTCTGTTCGAGCACGGGCAACCCGCGGCAGTTCATCCAACGGCGCGGGCGCGTTTTGCGAAAACATCCCGAAAAGCACCTCGCTGAAATCCACGATTTGGTGGTCGTGCCGCCGCTCGATGGGCTTGACGAAGGGGTCTTTCTGATGGAGCGCAACCTTGTTCGGAAAGAACTTGAACGGGTCGCCCACTTTGCGTTTATGGCGATAAATAGGCATGAATCTTTGCGGGCGTTGCAAGATATTTGCGACCATTATCATTTGAACCTGCACGAAATACACCAAACCCTTGCCGCAACATGACAAAAGAAGAACTGCTCAAAGAATTCCTCCGCGACCCGTTGGTCGGGGATAAAGGTCATATCAGCCCGGAGGCCGTCGAAGGGCTGCAATTCATCGACAAGACGGAAAGCAAGTTTGTCGAAGCATTGAAACAGGCCATTTTGTCCAAAAAGGAGGACGAGACCGAAGAATCGGCGGCGCGGCGGCTCAACAAGTTTTTATCCACCAAATAACCCCTCGCCATGCATATCCAATCCATCCGGTTGAGCAATTTTCAATGCTATTCTGGCGAAAACAATGTTTTTGAGTTCGGCCCCGGGATGAACCTCGTCATCGGCGACAACAATACGGGCAAGTCGAAATTGTACGATGCGTTTTTGTGGACGTTGAACGATGCCGTTTTTGACTCGAACAGCACACAGTTCCGCAAAACGGCGGAGGTCAAAGGCAACCTCGTTTCCGACCGGGAAAAAGCCCGTTGCGAGCCGGGCGAAACCGTCCGAACGGAGGTCGAAATGACCGTTGCCGATTCTGAAAAACGGGAGGCGTACATCCTGACGCGCAGCTATGAAATCCGAAAAACAGTTGATGGGACGGCATGGCAGGAGCCGGCGGGCAGCCAGTTTTCCATCGTTTTTAAGGATGCTAACCAAAATTCGAGGCCGCTCAACTTGGTCGACCATGATAGGACATTAGCCAAGATCCTGCCGCCCGACGTGAAGCCATACATGTGGTTTCAGGGAGAACAGGTGAACAGCCTCATCGATTTCAACAAGAACGACACCCTGACGCGGGCCATCAACGTGCTGTCGGATATCAGCGAGTTCGATTTTTTCAGGAAAACCGCTCGGCTCGCCCTCGAAGCGGCGGAACAGGAACTGCGGCGCGAGCGAAACCGCACATCGACCGACAAAAAGAAGAACGAGGAGCTTGAGACCGGGCGCGCAGAACTTTTGGGGAAGCTCGAACGGTTCGAAAAAGAGCTGAAGGAAGCGACCGATAATTGGGTATTTGCCAATGAAAAACGGCTTGAACAGCTCGCCCGGCTGGAGGATGCGGACAAAATAAGCAAGCTCGACCATCGCCGGACGACCGCCAACGATGGCCTCCGGAAGGCCAACGATGAGCTGAAAACAACGACCGCCGGGCTGCAAAAAGGGCTTTTTTACAAAAATTGGCTGGCGAAGGACGCAGGTTTCCTGACCGACCTTTTTGCCGAAAAATTTCAAGCCTATCAATCAAAACGGATGGAGCTTGAAAAATCCGCAGAGCTGCAGAAACAGGTTTTGGCAAAAATTTCCCGCGAGTTCCTGTTGCCACCGGGCGTACCGGAACCGCCCTATATCGAGGGCATGCTCAAGGATGAACATTGCAAGGTTTTTGCGACCGTCCCGCGCCCAAAGGTTCAGAGGCTTTTGAAAAAATCAAGGAGCTGCTCGATCGGGCGCACAAGTCGTTCGCACCGCCGAAAGGTGAAAAACGGATATTCAAACAGGATTTTGAGGCGGATTTCAAAATGCTTTTCCAAAATGGGTTTTCGATGAAAGGCCGCACCGCACGGGCCGACGAGGGGATTGCCAACGGTTTCCTGGAAATCGCCGACGCGGAAAACAGGCGAAAAAACAGCCTTTCCGAAATCGCTACTGTCGAGCAGGGCCTCACGTCGCTGCTTGGCGGCGGCGGTGATTTGGCGGTCGATGGCGCGAAGAGCCTGATTGTGGAATTCAGGAGCCAAGAAGAAGCGGTGAAAAAATATTCGACCGAAAAAAGCCGAATCGAGACCGAGATGCAACGACTGTGGGAGCGGATGCGCGAAAAAGAGGAGCAGCTCAAAAATTTGAGCTCGGGAAAGATATCGCCTGTTTTGGAGGAAAAGGTGGACGTGCTCCGGGATTTTAAAGCTGTTGCAGAGCGCACGCGCGACCGGGTTTTCAACCGACTGATAGAAAGGCTGGAAGCGGAGGCGAACCGCCATTTTGCGGCCATGACCGAGGAAAACCGGGCCGTGCGCGGTCGCATCAAACTGGAAATGCAGCCGAACGGCAATTTCATGCCCCGCAACCTCGACTCCGAGGGCCGCGAACTGACAAGCATCAACGACTCGAACCTGATTTTGATAAAAATCGCCGTCATCATGGCCATCATCTCGGCCAAACGGGGCGGCCCGGCGGCGGAGCTTTATCCGCTCATCACGGACGCGGCAACCTCCAAGTTTTCGGAAAACTACGCGCTCGGCTTTTACCGAACGGCGAGCGCGGTCTATACGCAGAGCATTTGCACGAGCAAGGAGTTCACCGGGAACGATGCGCTGCTCGAACGGCTGCTCGCCCAAATCTCACCGGAAAATATGGGCCATGTCTACCGAATCGAGGCCTCCGTGCCTTTCGAGGAGCGGGAGAGCCGACAGGAACTGGAAACCCGCATCTTCAAAATCCGATAACCCCCTTTTTATGGACTTCATCAAACGCTTCGAGACCCGAAAGCCAGAATATCCAGTGAAATACCGGGAGGGCATCATCGACCGGTTCGCGCTCGTCGGTGGTGGCGATGACGAACTGAAAAACCGGACGGGCAAGGTTTTTTCCAATGTATATGAGCTTTACATGTACGCCGCGATGCTTGGCCTGCTGCGCGATTACCGGCTACCGGTCGAAGGCTTGGAGACCAAAGGTTTTATTGAAATCAACGCGTGGCAGCCGCCGGAACTGCGCCAATTCATACTTATGTCCCTGCTCGCCCGCGACAAAGGCGTCGACCTGAACCTGCTCGAAGACCTCGAAGACAGCGATGCGGAAAAAGAACTGACCAGTTTGAAAAGGCTTTTGGAAGAATACGCGCACGGCGGTTTTGATATTATCGACTCAAAGATTCGAGCCGAGCCTATGTTTTTTGAAGGGGAATTTTGGGTTTTGGAGCTGGTGGGGGAGCAGTGACTTTGATCAATCGCCCAATTCGTTTTGTAAAAAATCGAGCAGAGCAATGACCCTGATACCCCGTTCTTTTGGGTACGATTCGCCCGTTGGGACAATCACGAAACTTGCGGCAGGGGCCAAATCTTCGATGCTTTGATGAAAACCGCGACTCAAAACAGGGGCGGCGGAAAACTTGATTTCTATACAAAATAGCTTGCCCGAGGGGTTGATAAGGACGAGGTCAACTTCCGCGCCCTGTTGTGTCCGGTAGAAATAGTATTCCCATTTTCGGTGCGTCACCCGCATGATTTGCTCGATGACATAGCCCTCCCACGATGAGCCGATGGCGGGGTGGCCCGACAGTTCATCGTAGTTTTGGATACGAAGGAGACGGTGCAGGATGCCGCTGTCGCGGACATAGATCTTGGGTGCTTTGACCAATCGCTTGCCCAGATTGACAAAGTAGGGCAGTAGCCTGTTTATCAAAAAACCGCCTTCCAGCAAATCGAGGTAACGGGAAATCGAGCTTGCGCTGCTGTCGAGCGAGTTGGATAGACCCGCAACGTTGAGCAATTGGCCGTTCAGGTGCGCGACCATCCGCAACAACCTTGAAAACATCGGGGCAGGGAGGTTATAGCCGAGTTCCCGCAGGTCACGCTCCACGAAGGTCCGGATGAACGAATCGAACCATTCCCCCGCAAAGCTGTCATCGGGCATCATGAGTGCGCCCGGAAAGCCGCCGCGCAGCCAATGGGTCTGCCAAGTTGACATCGATTGAACTTCGAGGAGCGAAAAGGGCATCAATTCGGTAAAAAAAACGCGGCCCGCGAGTGATTCCGAGACCCCCTTGATAATGGATGGCGATGCCGAACCGAGCAAAATGAACCGCGCCGGGTCGCGCCGAACATCGATGAGCGACCGCAAATGGCCGTAAAGCGCGGGCATCCGTTGCGTCTCGTCTATGATAACGCATTTGCCTTCCTGTTCCCGAAGGAAAAGTGTCGGAGAGGCGAGCCGGTCAAAATCCTGCTCGTCCTGCAAATCGAGGTAAATGGACGGTTTAGGCAATCGGGTCTGGAGCCATTTTGCCAGCGTCGTCTTGCCCACCTGCCGAGGGCCGATGATGTTGGCGGCAGGGAAGACGGTGAGGTTATTTAGGATTTGGTCGGCGGCGGAGCGGTCTATCATGCCGCGAAATTAGGCTTCAATCATGTAAATCCATTTTTAGATGGTGGATTTACATGGATAAATTTAGCTCGGCCAATGAATGATACACGTTCTACGCTCAATCACCAATCTTCATACTGCCTCGGCGCCTTCCCAACAGACCGAAGCAACTTGAATTTTTTGCCCATCGCCGCGCCCGGCTCGATTTCCAAAACCAGTAGGGTGAACTCCCAGCCCGCCCCAAAATCGAACAGGTACAGGAACTCCTTGCCGACGTGCAGTCCCAACTCGCCGAGCCGGAAGATATGGGCGGGCAGGCCGCCATCGTGTTCCTCAAAGCGTGTATCAAAGTATTTTTCACCGCTGATGGAATGCTTTGTCCCGTCCATATTTTCCCAACCGCGGTAATCGCCGCCGAATGGTATGGGAACTGGTACCGGGTTGGCTTTTTTTCCAGTTTTTCATCCCAAACCAAATCGAGGAAACCGAACGATTGGAATATTTCGGCAAAAGCGGTTTGCGATGGGGCATTTATTTTCCCGGCGCGTTTCAGGTCCCGGTCGGCGACGGCAACCATCTTGCCGACAGGGTGCGCGGCGAGTTCAAGGTAAAATTTTTGGTCCCAAAAACTCCGCACGTCGAACGCTACGTCCCAGTCCATGAAGCACCAAAGGCTTTCGAGGAGGAAGAAGTATTTTTCATCGGCGGTCAGCGCATCGTATTGGCGGATGCGGTCCTTGTTGAGTGCGATGGCGGGCAATTGCTTTGCCCCCATGCTTTTTCTAACCGATAAAAACTGGGCGGCGCGGGCGATATAATAGAAGGCATTGATGACCGCGAAGGAAGGTTGTTGACTTTTCACGCCAAATAGGCGGGCCGGAAATTCAAGCGACTCGTTGAGTTTTTGGAGGTCAGCTTGGCGCAGGTGGTCGCGGTCGCGGGTCAGTTCGAGGTTTTCGGATTGGCCGAGGAGGTCGAGGAAGTGGTCAAAGTCGCGGAGGATGGGTTGGGTGGTGAAGTGCATGGCCTTGCTTTTAACATTGTTTCCAGTCAAAAAGATTTTGGGCAAAAGCTGAATCCACTCGAGCTCACGGTCAATCGCGTAGTCTTCCCAGTTTATCGTGAGTTGAAGGGCCTTGTCCCCTTCTTTTGTCTGCGTCGTGATGGTCAGTTTTTCCCCCAGTCGATGGGTTGCGAATCGGCCAATCCCTTTTCGGCCCGCCCGTTTCCGGTTGAATTTTGGTGAAACGGGGCTGTGTACTTTATCGGTGGAAGAAATCCGCATGAAACCGTTTCGCAGCGAATCCATGTCCATCCCACGCCCGTTGTCATCGATGGTGAGCGTACCGCCTTTCGTATCCGAGTTGGAAAACGTGATAATCACCTCGGTCGCGTCGGCATCGTATGCGTTTTTGACAAGCTCCGAAACGGCGGTTTCCTGTTTACCGACCAATTCGCGGCCAAGCCGGTCAATCAGACCAGCATCAATCGAAAACCGGATTTTGTCCTTATCGACTTCATCCAATTCCCGGTTGAGCGACTCTATTTGTTGAACCAGCGCGTTCCGATTTGATTCCATAATTGGCAATTTTTACATGAAACAGGCCAAACACCCCTCTTCCTCTTCCTCTTGAATTCTATCAATCAAATAAGGTGAATTCTTTGTTTTGACAATGGCCCGGCCCGCCTCTTTCTCCAAATATTCCAGCTTGATTTGGGCAATCCGCTCCGGGCGGATCAGTTCGACAAGGCTCTCTTTGGGACTCCATGCATATCCGTCCTTTTCATACTCCATTGCCTTTTTGAACAGGGCTGGATGTTGTTCGTAGAGCCAGACCCATTCAATCCGTTGTTGAAAAAAACAGAAATAACAGCCCGACCGGCTTCTCGAATAATGCCCTTTTTGCCCGTTTGCCTCGAGCGGCAACTTTTCGTAATAGGCTGGCACGCCGATTCCGCTTTCGCGCAGCAGTTTGAAAATGTCCTCAATGCCCATAGACCCGTCGTTTTCAATCAAAGGAAAAGCCGTTTCGTGGGCGAGCGGATATGCCGTATTTTTTAAAAAGGCAAAAACCAGACGATTGAAACCCTTGGTGTTCAGGTCGAGCAGCATATCCAATTTTTGCGCACGCATAAAATCCAGTGCAACAGGTCGGCCTAAAATTTCCAGAAATCGGGCGGTCGTTTTTTCAAGGATGCCGCCGCCCGTCAAGTCCAACATTTGTTCGCGAGCCTCGTTTGCAAGCACTTTGGCGATGACATCCTCGCTCCAAATATTCCTCCGAAAAGGGAAAATGGATTGGATGTTCGGTTTCGTTGAAATGTAGCCTTCCCGGTCTTCATCGCCGCGAATACCGACATAGGAAACAACAGGCGAATTACCGACCCATTGTTCAAAGGGCTCTAACTTCAAAGCCTTTGTACACCATCGAATCATTGATGAAGGCAAATAACCTCCTTTTTTATTTAAAAAGTGGTCGAACGGTGCTTCGTGGCTATTGGGTGCAGCTTTGAGCGCAATAATTTTTTTGTCCAAAAAGCCCTCTAACCGCTCAATCAACCGATACGTCTCGTCCAACTCCTTCCCCGTGTCGCAGGTATAATATTCGAGGTCGAGCGACGGATATTTTTGCTTCAAATAAATGGCAAGTGCCGCGCTGTCCTTGCCGCCGGAAATGCCCAGAACGTGCCTGATTTTCATAAAAAATGCATTATTGAGGTGGCATAGCCGATTTGGGCGGGTTGCCCCTCGGCCGGTTTCCATGTTCGGTTTCGTAATCGCAGGCGGCCTTTTCTTCCAGTTCTTCGGCCAGTTTTCGGCCTGCGATGCCGGTCAAAAGCACGTTCGCAAAAAAACGCAGCCCGCCCACGAGCCGGTTGAACGCGCGTGTCTGCCGGTTGGCCCGCGGCGAAGAGCCGTCCGCGAAAAGCGGTTCGCCGCTGATACCAAATTTGTACACGTCGCCCCGCTCGCCGTCGTGTATTTCGTACAAATGGTGCGGCTCCAGATTGTCGTGGGAATTGCCGTGCTGCCTCATTTTCACGCGCCTTCAAGCAGCTCCTGCAACGAAGACCGACCGGGCCAACCGGCTTGGTTGCTGAATGTCTCGTAGTGGATGGCCGTCAAATGGTCGTAATCGTCGCGCCCCGTTTTCAGCCGGTGCGCCTTTTCGGCGACATAAAGAAGCGGTTCAAAAGTCCTGCCGACAGGGAAAAACGACGGGTCGTTCAATGTTTTAGCATAAAAATCCGGGCCATTTGCCACCGCACAGCACCGCGCATACAAAAAGACATCAGTCGAAAAACCTCCATTTTTCAACAGCCCCGCGGCAAATCGTTCGCCGTCAAGCGCAAAAAGTTTGGCCGCCAACAGGTCGTCGAACCGCTCGATATCTGTTTCGGAAAACTGGGCCAATGCCGCAATTGCGGGCGCGGCGATGTCCTCGTTGCCTTTCCGGCCCCAGTCCAACTGCCCGACGACCGACCAAAATTCGGCCTCGCCCAACGGCTCGATTTGCTCGATTTCGAGCCGAAGCCGGGCTTCCGGATAGCGGGTGCGCAACTGCCGGATTTTACGGTCGTCAATCGAACGGAGCGGCGCGTTGAATATCGTGGTCATACTTTTTGCTGTTTTTTTGTCAAAGGTAGTGCCTTTATTTTTTCAAAAGCTCTTTCAAAACGCCCGCCAATGCCGCAATGTTCAGCGTTTTGTCGTCGACCAAATGTTTGCGCAATTGGTTTTCGATGCGGCCAATTTCCGCTTTTTTCTTCTTTGGGAACCGAACTATTTTTTTCTCGATGTCCTCGAAGGATGTGATTTCGAGACCAAAAACTTCCTCTTTTTCTTCGTTCGCACCTGAATTGGCCAGCAGCGCGAGGTTGTCGAGTTCCATCACCCATTGTTTCAATCGGTCAAAAAGCAGCGGCTCGTCGTCGTCCCGGAATTGGTGCAACGGCTTGCCCGCGACCGCTTGCGCGACCGAGCCGAACCATGCCTCGCGGTCGTCAAGCTCCGAAAATACGCGCTGCAAAAGTGTTTTGTGATGTGGCAAGAGCCGGTGTTGCGGGATGCCGCCAAACCGTTCGCGGAACCGGTTTTGGCATTCTACAAAAGTGAGGTTTTCATAAAAAACAGCCTCTTGAACGAACGCTTCAAACCGCCCGACCAAAGCCCCAAAGCACGCCCGAATCTCCCGCACGGCCTCTTGCAAACGCTCCGAAAAAGCCTCGACCGCTTCGGGCGACCTTTTCAGGTCGGCGAGTGAACAGCCGAGCGCGGCGGGCAGGTCCTCAAAAAAAGTCTTTTCCGGGTCCTTCGATTTGGCGATTGCCTCGCGGACGGCGAGGCTTTCTTTTTGCAGCCGTTTGGTGTTCCGTGCGTAGTCGGGCAGGCCGCGATAAAAGCTCAAAAATGGCTTGATGGTCTCGATGAAAGTCTCGTTGCCCGGCCTTTCCGCCTCGCTTTGGCTCAAAAAACGGCGATATGCCTGAAAAACTTCTAACCGGATGCCTGCGATGTCGAAGGCTTTAACCTCAAAATCAGATGGGGTTTTGATGACCAGTTCGAGCGAATCGTCCGAGATTGTAGGGATGTATCCCGCCGTGCCGAACAGCGCAAACTCGTCTTTTTTCAAAAAAAGAAAGGTCGGAAGCCAAAAATCAATCAGCCCCTGTTTGAGTTTGAACGGTCGCCGGGCGAGCGCGTCGGTCAGTTCCGAGAGGCGGCGGCGGCCCGTTTTTGATTCCGCCAAAAAGTTTCCGCAAAAATCCCAGAGCGGTCGGAACGAGCTTTCGGCAGTAATTTTTGGCAAGGCCGCCAAATTTTGAGGGTCAGGCCGAAGGCCGTTTTCTTTCAAAAGCGACAAATAAATCGTCTTTTCGGGTGGGAATTTTTCGCCCTCGAAACCCATTTCGGGCGACAACCATGCGCCAACCATGTTCTTTAAAAAAGCCCGCCGCGCCGTGTGGATTTGAGAAGAAAGCTTCGTCCGGTTGACCAGTTCGTTCTTGAAAACGGGCGCGTCGGGATAGATGGCGCGGCAGATTTCGGAGAGCAGCGCATTGAACGCCCGATGGCTTTCGAGCTGAATCCGTCGGCCCTGAAAAAACCAGACGACCTCGCTTTTTGGCTCAAACAGGTTGCCGTAGATGAAATGGGCGAGCAAATTTTCGTGGTGTTTTTGGATGCTGGACAGTTCGCGCCGCGCCACTTTGTCCTCTGACGGTACATGCTCGATGGCTTTTTTTGTCCGTTCTATTTCAAAAAGCTGCTGCCGGATGACTTTTGAGTTTTTGAAAAAGCCGTACAAAACGGCCTCTTTTTGTTCCAAAGAAACTTCGGCGACTGCCTTTTCGGTCAATTGGTCATTGAAAAGGAGCTGTACAAAGCCGTCGATATCGCCCGTCGGGACGAGCGGTTTTTGCGGAAGCGATGCGATTTTGAAATCAAAAACGCGCGGCGTACCGGTTTTGAAAAAATGTTCTTTCGTAAAAACCGGCTCAAAATGAAAGCTCCGGTTGAGCAGCGTCGCCATATCGCTGATGTCCTCGACCCGGTCAGCTGCGGTCAAAAGCTCGCGGTCGATGTCCACGTCGGTACCCTCAAAAAGTACGAAACGGTTGGCGTATTTCCTGAAAAGGAAGATTTTGTAGCGTTCGAGCAGGGCAATGGCTTGGCCCGCTTTATCAACTGATAAACATAGTTCATCGTATTCCAGCAAAAAATCGACCCCCAATTTTGAGCCACCCGCCGCGAAAAGTTGTAGCATTCCGACTGTTTTGACGAGCTTCCGGCAGTCGGCCTGTTGTTCGGGGGCAATTTCGTTTTCGATGCGTTCGAGCGAGCTTCGGATAGCGGCCCAGGTCAAGCGGTCGGTGTTTTGCGGCGAAGAAAGCCATGCGCCAAAATTGAAGGCTAGATAGTCGTGGACATTGGCGAGGTTGAAAAAAAGGTTGTCGCGGCGGTCAAATTGGCGGATGCCGGTGTTGTCTTCGCCCTCCAAAAAGGAAAAAAGCGACCGCTCGTTTTGCCCGTATTTCTGCAATGCGAGGGTCAGGCAAGAGGCCGAAAAGAGGTCGAGCGGGAACAGTTTTTCGGCAAGTTCGCTTGGTTCTTTGGTGGGGAAAGCACCGCTTTCGGCAAATAGCTTCGCGGACGCTCTGCATTTTTCAGCGAAAACCTTGGCTGCTTCTTTTGAAAGCTGAACCTCCCAAAGCGGCTTTTGCGCCAAACTTTCGGCGGCCAAAAAGAGCAGTTGCTCGACCGGTTCGTTGAACGGGATTTCCCGAAAACGGCCTTTTACTTTCGCCCATTCCTGTCGCTGCGGCTGATTGAGTGCGTTCGCGTATGCCTCAAAATTTTGGTGCAGCGCGGTGACGAGCAGGATGCGGTGGGCAGGGTTGCCGATGAATTCGGCGAGTTGCTGGAGAAAATAAAGCTCCTGTTCGGGGCTGTGCCTTGCCGCCCATTCGAGCAGTTTTCCAAATTCATCGACGAGCAGCACGAGCAGTCCGTCGCCCTTTTTGTTCAATAAATGATAGCGGTGAAAAATCTCGGCAAAGAGGTTTTCAAATGGCAGCGCGGCAGCCTCGCCGGGTTTTATTTTTTGAGAAAAAAAGTTCGTTGCCGCCCGGAACTCCCCGATGAGGTCGATGACTTCGACGTTTTGACCGACCAATAT
>JANOQP010001021.1:0-1551 GCA_031414895.1 Saprospirales bacterium | reverse complement strand
CCCTCACTTTTCGATGGCCCAAAAGTAGCAAGGCGGGGCTTAAACTTTCCATCAAAAAAGATGTCTGACCAACCGGTTTCCCATTTTTAATAAATAAAAAAAATCCGATGCGCGTCCGCCTACTTTTCTTCAACTTGTTGATTTTCAACGCTTTACAACTTACAGCGCAAACTCCCCCACTCTATTTTCCGCCAAATACGGGAACAGCTTGGGCCACGACCGACCCCGCAACCCTCGGCTGGTGCCCAGCGAAAATCGACAGTTTGTACCAATTTTTGGAGGAAACAAACACAAAGGGCTTCCTCGTTTTAAAAGACGGGAAGGTTGTTTTGGAAAAATATTTCGGCACGTTCACCCAAGATTCGGCCTGGTATTGGGCCTCGGCTGGCAAGACCCTGACCGCCGCGCTCGTCGGCCTCGCCAAACAGGAGGGCATTTTGACGCTCGACCAAAAAACGACCGATTTTCTCGGCGCGGGCTGGACAAATTGCACACCCGCACAGGAAGGTGCCATCACCATCCGCCATCAATTGGAAATGACGAGCGGCCTAGACGACACGCCCGCGAACACCGGATCGTCCGACCCGACCAATTGCACCGACCCCATTTGCCTGCAATATTTCGCGCCGCCCGGCACGCGCTGGGCCTATCACACGGGCGCGTACCGGCTTTTGCAAAACGTCGTCGCGAAGGCCGCGAACCTGGCAAACGTCAATGTTTTTTGTAAAAACCGCCTCCTCGACAAAACGTGGATGAAAGGGCTTTTCATAAACGATGTCTTCTTTTCAAAACCGCGCGACATGGCCCGCTTCGGCCTTTTTCTATTGGCAAAAGGAAATTGGAACGGCACGCAAATCCTTGCCGACACCGCTTTTTTGAATGAAATGATCCATCCGGCGCAGGATTTGAACAAAAGTTACGGCTATTTGACGTGGCTCAACGGGCAGCCGAGCTTCATGCTGCCCGGGCTCCAATTTGTTTTTCCCGGAAAACTCATCCCGTCCGCGCCCGACGATATGTATTCTGCACTGGGCAAAAACGACCAAAAGGTCCATGTCGTGCCGAGCAAAAACATGGTCGTTATCCGCATGGGCAACGACTCCAAATCAGGGCCGAACGGCAGCGACGTCCCCATCGTTTTCGACCAACTTTTATGGGAAAAAATCAACGCCCTCGATTGTTCAGTCGCTGTGCAAAACATTGAAAACCAGGAACTTATCCCCATTTTCCCGAACCCGACGAGCGGCGATTTCCAAATTTCCGCCGACTGGCAGACCGTCGAACTTTTTGACCGCACGGGGCGTGTTTTGCGCACCTTCAAACAGGGGGAAAAACTGTCCGCCGACGGTTTGGGGCGGCAATTTTTGGGTGTGAAAATCGGGGCCGATGGGCGGTTTTTTTATCGGAAATTGGTGGTGGAGTCGGAGTGAGGCTTATTTGCCACGATTTAAGTGATTGCTCGAAAATAATCAGGTATTTCACTTTGCCCCAGAGTGGCCGTTGTTCGGCGTCCCCGCCAACAACAATTTTTATTTTGCCTAAAAATTTCAA
>JANOQP010001020.1:0-6189 GCA_031414895.1 Saprospirales bacterium | reverse complement strand
GGGAAATAAAAGACATTAAAATGTCTTATTTTTTTCTCAATAAAAACGAAATAATAAGATAAGATGTTTGTAGAGACTATACTGATACAAATGATTATTTCACTTTTTTGGCAGTTGCACTTTTGTTTCATCATCCGAAATTATTATGAATTCATTCAAAAACGATCCGGCAATTTTTCAGGACAACGGGCAGCTCGGCGAGCCACGGCTGCGCGGCGAGCGCGGCTGAAAACTGGTCGCCCATTTTTTCAAAAAGGGAGACCCCGGCGATGGGTGCGGCCAGTTTGTCGCTGAGCTCGATCGATTTCACGACGGTCCGCTGCAGATGGCCGGACGGATAAAAAGTGAGTTCGCCGTCGTATTGAAAACCCGTCAGCCAGTCTTCCAAAAAGGGCTGGTTTTCGGGCGTGTATTCCAAAATGAGCGCGAAACGGATGGTTTTTTGACCAAAAAGCCAAGTTTTGCGCACCAAAAGGCCGTCTTCGACAAACTGCGATTGGCCCACGGCGAGCCAAAAATCGCGGACGGTCCCGCCGACTTTTTGGATAAAATCTTTCCGCAACGGAATCCCGGCAACGGCCATCAAATCAAAACGGAGCGGCTCGGAAAGTTTTTCGCGGTGTCGAAAAGATTGAACGGCGAGGTGCAGGTCGGACAATTTGTCGAGCGTTTTTTCGAGCCAAAGGCCGTCCTTTTGCGGCGCGGCGGCCAACAAACGGAGCTGCCGCCCGATGCTCGTCAGTTTTCCATCGACTGCCCGCGACGCGGCGTTCGCCATCGAATCGGGCTGGGCGGCGAGGGTGGCGAGGCCCGTTTCGAGGGTGTCCATGAGCCAGATTTCGAGGTCCTTGAAACCGGCTTCGAGGGGGGCGAGCTTCTCGAGAGCGTTGGTCGAGCTGGGTAAATTGGTTGGATTGGGGCCAGGATTGGCGGGTTCGGGCGTGTTTGTTTCAACCGAAAAAAGGGCCAAGCCAAGTTGATGGGCACAGATGCCGGAATGCCCCGCACGGCATTGGCAGCGGCCTTTCTTTAATTCAAAATCAAAAAAAACGATGTGGAACGGCTCGGTTGAAAGGCGGGCGGTCGCGTTTTTTTCACCAAAAACGGGGGCATCCCAGACGGCTGCGGCGACCAAAAATTGCGCCCGGCTGGCCATGACCGGGTCTGGAGCGAGGGCCAAAATGGAGGATCTGTCCAAAATTTAAACAAAAAAAGTTTCGGGTCTTGGGTCTCGAGTTTTGGGTTTGTACAGTTCGAGACCCGAAACCCGGAACGCGCTATTCATAGGATTCGTCGCTCGCCCCATTGAGGTCGTCGTCGCCGTTGGTGTTGGTCGTCGGGACGTGCCCGGGGAGGAGGCCGATACTTTGCAGGGCGCGTTCGGAGGCCATTTGTTCGGCGGCCTTTTTGTTGAAATCGTCGGCGGTCCCGTGCTTTTTTCCGTCGATCATCACAGCGACCTTGAACTTGTCGCGCTTGTCGGACTTGTACTTTGCGAGGACTTTATAGGTGATTTCCTTGCCGTTTTTTTGGCAATATTCGAGGAGCTGGCTCTTGAAATTGTCGTCGTAGGATTCCAGTTCGTTGATGTCGATGTATTTCCGAAGGATCTTGTTGATGACAAAATACTGGGTCTTTTCGTAGCCAAGCTCGATATAAAGCGCCCCGACGAGTGCTTCGAGCGCATTGCCGAGCATGGATTTTGAGAGCTTGGTTTGGTTGAAAGTGCTCAAAAACATATCCAGCCCCATGCGGTCGCCGATGGCATCGAGCGAGTTGCGCTTGACGATTTTCGACCGCATTTTGGTCATAAAACCCTCGTCGGAGTTGGGGTATTTGCGAAAAAGGTACTCGGCGACGATGCTCGAAAGGACGGCATCGCCCAAAAATTCGAGCCGCTCGTTGTTCGTGATGGCGTAGGCGCGGGTCGTGAACGTGCTTTTATGGTAAAAAGCGAGCTTGAACAGGTTGAGGTACGCAGGGGTGAAGCCGAGCAGCCCCTTCATTCGGCGGGCCAATTCTCGGTCTTCGGAGAAATACAGATTATAAATACGGTAGAAAACTTTCACAAATTTTGTCGGTTGACGGCGGGCGGCGGGCGGCGGACGGTTGGCGACTGACGGCGGACGGCCAACGGCGGACGGTTTTGAAACCGTTTTCCGTTGACCGTCCGCCGTCCGCCGTTGGCAGTTGGCAGTTGGCAGTTGGCCGTTATTTTTTCATGATAATGCTCGTGTTGTGGCCCCCGAAGCCGAAGGTATTGGTTAGGGCGACCTTGATATTGCGCGGCTGCGCCTCGTTGAAAGTCAAATTTAGGTTCGGGTCAATTTCCGGGTCGTCCTCAAAATGGTTGATGGTCGGCGGCACGAAGCCTTCCTGCATCGCCAAAATACAGGCCACCGCTTCAACCGCGCCCGCCGCGCCGAGCAAGTGCCCGGTCATGGATTTGGTGGAACTGATGTTCATTTTATAGGCCGCTTCACCGAACACTTTTTGGATGGCCTTCAACTCCGCGACGTCGCCGAGCGGGGTGGATGTGCCGTGCGTATTGAGGTAATCGACCTGTCCGGGGTTGAGGCTTGCTTCTTTTAAGGCGAGGCGCATGGCGTTTGCCGCGCCAAGCCCTTCCGGGTGCGGGGCGGTGATATGGTGCGCGTCGGCGGTCATTCCGGTGCCGACGATCTCGCAATAAATCTTCGCGCCGCGCGCCCGTGCGTGATCGTAATCCTCCAAAATAAGGGCCGCCGCGCCCTCGCCCTGCACAAAACCGTCGCGGCCTTTATCGTAAGGCCGGGAGGCCGTTTCGGGCGAACCGTTGCGCTCGGAAAGGGCCTTCATGGAGTTGAAACCGCCGATCCCGGTGGCCGTGATGACCGCTTCCGAGCCGCCGCAGACGAACATATCGGCCTTCCCGAGCCGGATATAATCGAAAGCATTGATGATGGCGTGCGACGAAGTGGCACAGGCCGAAACGGTCGCGTAGTTGATGCCGCGAAAGCCATATTTCATCGAAATCATGCCCGCCGCGATATCAGAGATCATTTTTGGGATCAAAAACGGGTTGTGGCGGGGGGTGCCGTCGCCTTTGATAAAGGCTTCGAGCTCAATTTCGAGGGTGTTGAGGCCGCCGATGCCGCTGCCCCAGATCACGCCGATGCGATCGAGGTCGAGCGAAGCGATGTTCACGCCGCTGTCCAAAATAGCCTCTTCGGCGGTCACGAGGGCGAACTGGCTGAAACGGTCGAGCCGCCGGACCTCCCTTTTTTCGATAAAATCCTCCGGGTTGAAGTTTTTGACCTCACAGGCAAAGCGGGTCTTGAAGCGGCTGGCATCAAATTGGGTGATCGGCCCGGCACCGCTGCGCCCGTTTTTGAGGCCGTCCAAATAAGCGGCGACATTGCCCCCGATGGGTGTGAGCGCGCCGATCCCGGTAACTACGACTCTTTTCATATTGGGAAATTTATCTTTAAAATTCAAAAAAAAACCTGTCCGACACTTGCGCATCGAGCGATTTTTTTGTTTCCCGCAAATTGCTGTTTTCAGAAAAAAACCGCCCGGTCGGGCAGTTCGAAGGAAATTCAAGCCCAAGTTCAAAAACAAAAGCCGGATTGCGCACAAATTGAAATCGATGTTGGATCCGGCTTTTGATCTTGAACTTGGGTTTGAATTTGAATTTTGATCAATTCTTCGCCTCTTTTTCGAGGTAGGTGATGGCATCGCCAACGGTGGTGATCTTTTCGGCCTGCTCGTCGGGGATGGAAACGTCGAACTCCTTTTCAAATTCCATGATGAGCTCCACGGTGTCGAGCGAATCCGCGCCGAGGTCATTGATGAAATTGGCTTCAGGGGTGACGGAGGCATCGTCCACGCCAAGTTTATCGGTGATGATTTTTTTGACGCGTTCTGCAATGTTTGACATGTCGTCGGGTTGCGTTTAATTAAATAAGGTGAAAAGTCGGCGTTGCGCGGATTGTCCGGCGCGGCCTGATTTTTAAATCGGGGGCAAAGAAATCGAAACCGCCGCGCATTACAAACGATGGGGATTTTTTTTTCCAAAACAGGGAAGGGCGCGGCGGTCCCGCGGGGCGCACGGATTGCTGTGTGCCTGGTGGGCGCGCGCTCGGAAAGATCCTCCACGGGGCGCACCAGGATCGACCAACAGGTTTTGGGTGCAATTGGGGACGGGACAAAATACCCTCAAAGGCTCGTTGCACACGTCGCAGCGGGAGGTTTTTTGGGGACGGATACAGCATGTTTGACATGTAAGTTCAAATTCTCGCCGAGGCCTCGATCAAGCTCAAACTCAAAAAGCCCACCTCGCGGCTCACCATTCCCGCTATTTGTGGAAAACTTCCAACAAACTTTCTGACAAATTTTTGACCGAAGGCTTTGTTCCCAAAAACGGCTTTCTACTTTTGCGCCTTCAAATTACTTAACGTTTTTTTCACCAAATTTAGAATTCTTCTAAATGATGAAAACGTCGGGTCGGCTGGCAAACGGTACAAATGCAGTTTATACTTTTGCCCCGTCATTCGGATTTAGCCCGAAAACAAACGAAATTTTGTCAAATCGCTTTTTCAATATGGTTTTCAAAACCAACTCTTTTAGACTGACGCTGGCCGCCCTCGCGCTTTTTTGCAGCAATATGCTGTTCGCAGGGCCGACAAAAGAAGCCGGCAAAGAACTCTTCCTCAACAATTGCGCTTCCTGCCACAACAAAAACATGGTCGCCGACATGACCGGCCCGGCGCTCGCTGGTGTCGAGGAGCGTTGGACGAGCAAAAAGGATTTGTACGCTTGGATCCGCAATTCGCAGGCCGAGATTGCCGCCGGGAAGCCCCGCGCCGTCGAACTTTGGGCGAAATGGAAGCCGACCAACATGAACGCCTTTCCCGGTTTGACGGACGAGCAAATCGAGTCGTTATTATTTTATATCAAAACGCCGGGGGTCAAACCGCCCCCGCCCGGTGGTCCAACTGCTGAAAAGGAAAAAACAGCTTCCTCCGCGCCGTATTTCATCGGCCTCGCGGTTTTGATGTTCCTCCTGACGTTCGCGATGAACAAGATCCTCTCGAACCTCAACAATGTCGCCCGCCAAAAAGAGGGCCTCGAACCGGAACGCCGCAGCTTCAACCAATGGCTCACGAGCCATGGCACGATCGCGTTTTTGACCTTCCTGCTCATCCTCCTCGGCGGCTGGAAAATGGTGGACAACGCAACCCGCATGGGCCGCCAGCAAAACTACGAGCCAACCCAGCCCATCAAGTTCAGCCACAAGTTGCACGCTGGCATCCAAAAAATCGACTGCCAATATTGCCACGATTCGGCGCGCCGCTCGAAACATTCGGGCATCCCGGCGACCAATACCTGCATGAACTGCCATGCCGCCGTCGTGAAAGGCTCGCAATACGGCACGGCGGAGATTTCAAAAATCTACGCTTCGGTCGGTTATGACCCGATTGCGAAGAAATACATCGAGAACTACGACAAATTGAGCCAAGAAGAAGTTGAGGCTGTCTATAAAAAGTGGATCGGCCAATCTTATATGGACGACAAAAAGTCCACCTCGCTCGATGAAGCTGGCCGGATTCAGGTCGAAAATCAATGGAACGGCATCAAAGCTTCGCTTACCGGGCCGAACGACGATAAAGTGCAGGGGCCAATAGAGTGGACAAAAATCCACAACCTCGCCGATCATGCCTATTTCAACCATGCCCAGCACGTCACCGTCGGGCAGGTCGCTTGCGAAAAATGCCACGGCGATGTCGCCAAAATGGAGGTCGTGAGCCAATATTCCAACCTTTCGATGGGCTGGTGCATCAATTGCCACCGCGAAACGGAGGTGAAGTTCAAGGACAACGATTATTACAAACAGTACATGCGCTTCCACGACGAGATCAAAGCGGGGACGCGCGAGAAAGTGACCGTTGAGGATATTGGCGGTTTGGAATGCCAAAAATGCCACTATTAAGTGATTGCCGGGAAATATTGAGGCGGTGACTTAAAGTCACCGCCTCAATAAGCCCAACGCACAAATCTCAAAACCCACCACAATGTCACCCTGTAAGGGTCTGCCCAGATTTCAGCACGAAACTTTTGGGCAAATTGAGATTGTGGTTGAGCCTGAAATTTCAACATCAGCCGGGGCAGACCCTTACAGGGTGACATTCGAGTTGAGTTTGATATTGC
>JANOQP010001019.1:0-1761 GCA_031414895.1 Saprospirales bacterium | reverse complement strand
CGAAAATATGCTCAAACGCATGGTGCCGGAAGTCACCGAGGTCGTGCAGGAAATGGCTTGAGGCCAAATTTTAAAAAATAAAAATGGGCGGTCGCTCCGGTTTTCGGGACGACCGCCCGATTTTTTTTACATAGAAGTGGTCGCTGAGGCCATCATTCAAAACTGAAAAACACCCGATCCGTGCAGATTTTCATCCAATCAGACCCCGCCGAGAAACAGCTCGAAGCCCTCCTCATCCCCCTCCGGCAAGACGACCAGCTTGCCGCAAACCTCACCGACATCGCAAACATGGCCGGCTGCCCCGCCGACACTTTATTGGCCGATTTCAAGGCCGAGGCAAAAGAGGTTTTGCCCATTTTTTCGACCGACCCGGCCAACCCGAACCGCATCTTTTTGCTCGGCCTCGGAAAGGATTTGAAGAGCGGCGAGACCATCGCGACGGCCCGCCATTTTTTTCATAAATACAAACCCAAACTGCCCGCCACATTGGCCGTCGAGCTGCGACAATTCGTTGACAACCAACAAGTTGCGATGCTCGTCGAGGGCATTTCCAACGGGCTGGAGCTGGGGCTTTATGATATTTCACTCTATAAAACGGAGGACAAAAAACCAATAAACCTGCTGACTCCCGGCGCCGAGGCCCATTTTTTTGTCGGTGAAAATGCCGTTGCGGAGGCTGAAAAATCCGCCCGAAAAGGGAAGTTTTTGGGGGAAACACAGAAACAGGTTTTCGACCTTTTGAACGCACCGGGCAACAAAAAACGCCCGATCGACCTCGCCAATTGGGCCACCGGATCCGGCAAAAAGCACGGTTTTTCGACCCGCATTTTATTGAAGGAAGAGTGCGAAACAGAGGGCCTCCACGCGCTCCTTTCGGTCAATGCGGGCAGCCCGAACCCGCCCGCTTTCATCATCATGGAATACATTTTTAATGATGAACGAGGAATGATGAATGATGAATCCGCGCCCGATCCATCATTCATCATTCATCATTCACCATTAAAAAAAGTCGGCCTCGTCGGCAAGGGCATCACCTTCGACACGGGCGGGATCTCGATCAAGCCGAGCGAGAACATGCACCTCATGAAAAGCGATATGGGCGGCGCGGCGGCGGTCTTCGGCGCGATGGAAATGGCGGCAAAACTGCGGCTCCCAATCCACCTGATCGGCATCGTCCCATCGAGCGAAAACATGGTGGACGGCAGGGCCACGAAGCCGGGCGACGTCGTCGGGTCGTATTCTGGAAAGACCATCGAGGTGATCGACACGGACGCGGAAGGCCGCATTGTGCTGGCCGACGGCCTTAATTATATGGTGAAAAACTTCGCGCCCGAGACGGTGATCGACCTCGCCACGTTGACGGGCAGCATCGTCCGGACGCTCGGCTCGAACGCCGCCGGGCTGTTTTCGCAAAACGACGATCTCTGCGAAAAACTGACCCGTGCGGGCGAGGAAACGGGCGAACGGCTTTGGCGGCTGCCAATGTGGGAATCGTTCGCGGACACCATCAAGAGCGACGTGGCCGACGTGAAGAACTTTTCGGGCCGCCCGGTCCACGATGCCATCAATGCGGCGAAATTTTTGGAGGTCTTTACCGAAAAACACACCTCTTGGGCGCACCTCGACATCGCGGGCGTGGCTTTCGCGGCGGGCGATTTCAGCCTCGAACGGTCGGCAACGGGGTTTGGGGTGCGGCTTTTGACGGCTTTTTTGGAAGATTTGGCTGAAACGCGAAAAGTGAGGGGGTGACTCAAAGTCACC
>JANOQP010001018.1:0-9002 GCA_031414895.1 Saprospirales bacterium | reverse complement strand
GGTCTCGAAAGAGGAAAAATTGGCCGACATGAAAAAAACGCAGGCCGAAGTGCTCGCGCAAATCGAACAGGCCAAGCATCGCGACGCGAAAAAATCGGAGAAGGATGCAGAACGCGCCAATTTTCAGGCCGCAAAAGATGCCGCAAAAGCCCGGTTTGATGCCGAGGCAAAAGCCGCAGGTGCGCCCATCGAAAAAGGCAACATCGAAAAGGCCGCCGACGCGACCGTTGATTTTGCAGCCAATGTCATGGAGCAAGGAAGCTCGATTTTCGGCGCACTCGGTTCGGTTTTTGGCGAGGCTCTCGAAAATTTGGGCGACACAGTAAAGGCTGTTGCTTCCGTGGTAGGTGAAAAAATCGAGGATGCCGTTGACGATGCTTCTGAAAAAGCTGCGCCGTTGGCAAAAGCCGCCGGGAAAAAATTTGACGAAGCCGTCGAGGCGATTTCCGAAAAAACCGCGCCGATTGCGAAAGCTGCCGAAGAAAAATTGGACGAAGCCGTCGAAAAAGCCGCGCCCGTGGCCGATTCGTGGATGGAAAAAATCACGGACGTCATTGATTCGGCAACCGAAAAGGCCGCGCCGATGGCGGAAGTCATTTCTGAAAAATTTTCCGACGCGATCGATGCCGTCAAAGAGAAGGCCGACGAAATGATGGCCGAGGCCGAAAAACCAGTCAAAAAAGCCAAAAAGGTCGTCAGCGAAGAACCTGCCGACGACGAGCAAAAGGATGCCTGATTTTTTTGGGAAATAAATAAAAAAGCCCCTGTGTTTTGCCCAAACGGCAAAGGCAGGGGCTTTTTTTTGGACTGAACCGTTCACCAACTACCGCTCGATTCGTACAAACCCCGCCCCCAGCCAACGAAGAAATAGGCCAATCTCACTACCTTGCCCGCCTAAATTATTTCGAAAAAATGGCTGACAAAAAACTCTTTCTCCTCGACGGCCACGCCCTCGTCTACCGGGCGCACTACTCGTTCATCACGCGCCCGCTCATCAATTCGAAGGGCTGGAACACTTCGGCGATTAGCGGTTTTGTCCGCACCTTGCTCGATTTGATGCAAAACCAAAAGCCGTCGCACATAGGCGTTTCGTTCGACACACCGAAGGCTACTTTCCGCCACGAACAGTTCCCGGCCTACAAAGCGCAGCGCGACGCACAGCCAGAAGACATCAGTTTTGCCATCCCGTGGATCATCAAAATTTTGGCCGCCATGCGGATCCCCATCGTCACGCTCGACGGTTGGGAGGCCGACGACGTGATCGGCACGCTCGCAAAACAGGCCGAAAAAGCGGGCTTCACGACATTCATGGTCACGCCCGACAAAGATTACGGACAGCTCGTTTCGCCCAATATTTTCATGTACAAACCCGGAAAATCGGGCGGCGAGGTCGAAATCTTGGGCGAAAAAGAGGTCTGCGAACGCTGGAACATCAAACGCGTCGACCAGCTCATCGACATCCTCGGCTTGCAGGGCGACGCGGTGGACAATATCCCCGGCATCGGCGAAAAAACCGCCATGTCGCTCCTCGAACGGTTCGACACAATCGAAAATTTGATCGCCAACGCCGACCAATTGAAAGGGAAACAACAGGAATCGGTCATCAAATTTGCCGAACAAGGCCTCCTTTCCAAACATTTGGCCACCATCGACATCAACGCGCCCGTCAGTTTTGACGAGCATAATTTTGAGATCGAAGGTTTCGACCGCGAGCTTTTGGTCAATCTTTTCAACGAACTGGAGTTCAGGGCTTTGGCCGCGTCCGTTTTTAGTTTTGACCAAAAAAAATCGGGCGGGGCCGAGCCAATTCATTTTTCGGGGAATGCCGGGCAACCTGCCGCGCCAAAACCTGCGGCAAAATCGGCGACCGGCAGCGGTACCCAAACCTCGATGTTCGGCGACGATCCGGCTGCACAATCCATCGCCGAAAACTTCCCCGACGCGACCCCGACGGCCCACAAAACCATCCGCGATGTCGAGCACATCTATCATATCGCCGATGATTTTGAAAAGAGAAAATCGCTCATCAATCTGCTAAAATCGGCAAAAAGCGTCTGTTTTGATACCGAAACGACGCATATCGAGGCGACGCAGGCCGATCTCGTCGGGTTCTCTTTTGCGATAAAACCGGGCGAGGCTTGGTATGTCCCCGTGCCAGCCGACCGCGATGGGGCGCAAAAAATCGTCGAGGAGTTCCGCCCCATTTTGACCGATGACACGAAAGAGATCATCGGCCAGAACCTGAAATACGACATCATGGTAATGAAAAACTATGGCCTCGAAATCGGCGGAAAATGGTTCGACACGATGATCGCACACTATCTTTTGGAGCCAGAAATGCGCCACGGCATGGACTTTTTGGCGAACGCCTATTTGCAATATCGCCCCATTTCCATTTCTGAGCTCATCGGCAAAAAAGGCATTTCGCAGGGAACGATGCGCGACGTGCCGATCGAGATTGCCGGGGAATATGCCGCCGAGGACGCGGACATCACGTTGCAATTGAAAGAAATCTTTGAGCCAAAACTGGCCGAAAATGGGATGGCCGCGCTTTTCCACGACATGGATGTGCCGCTCGTCCGCGTTTTGGCCGATCTGGAAACCGAAGGCGTGCGGATTGATGCCGATTTTTTGAAAGCATACTCCGTCGAGCTTGTGGACAAGATCGTCGCATTGGAGGAAAAAATCCTCGCCGAGGTCGGTTTCAAGTTCAATATTTCGAGCCCAAAACAGGTTGGCGAGGTGCTTTTCGAGCGGTTGAAACTGCCGTACAAAGGCTCGAAACTTAAGTCCGGCCAATACTCGACCGATGAAGAAGTGCTTTCCGAGATTGCGAAAGCACACCCGGTCGCTGCCGATATTTTGGCGCACCGGGGCTTGTTGAAATTGCGCAGCACCTATGTCGATTCACTCCCAAACATGATAAACCCGCGCACGGGGCGCATTCATTCGAGCTTTCGGCAGACGGTCGCGGCGACGGGGCGGCTCGCCTCGGACAGCCCAAATTTGCAAAATATACCCATTCGGACACCGGAAGGCCGGAAGGTCCGCGAGGCTTTTATCCCGCGCGATGCCGACCATGTTTTGATATCGGCGGATTACAGTCAAATTGAATTAAGGTTGATTGCGGAGATCGCCAACGAAACGGCCATGATTGAGGCGTTCGAGCAAAACCTCGATATCCACAAAGCGACCGCCTCCTATGTTTATGGCGTGCCGCTCGACGAGGTGACCGCTGACCAGCGGCGCAACGCGAAAACGGTCAATTTCTCGATCATTTACGGCGCGGGCGCGACCAATTTGAGCAACCAGCTCGGCATCAAGCGCGCCGAGGCGAAGGAGCTGATCGACAATTATTTCAAGACCTATCAGGGTTTGAAAAACTACATGGAAAAAACCGTGGATTTCGCCCGCACGACCGGCTATGTTCAGACACTTTCGGGCCGCCGCCGCAAGCTCCGCGACATCAACAGCCGGAACGCCCTCGCCCGCTCGAACACGGAACGGGTGGCGATCAATTCGCCGATTCAGGGGACTGCCGCTGACCTCATAAAATTGGCGATGATCAATTTGCACAAAGCCATGAAGTTGGGCGGTTTTCAATCAAAAATGATCCTGCAAGTACACGACGAACTCGTTTTTGATGCCCGCCGCGACGAGGTGGAGCGGCTCAAACCATTGATTTTGTATGAAATGGAAAATGCGATGCCGGGGCTGAAAGTGCCGATTTTGGTGGAAATTGGGGTGGGCGAAAACTGGTTGGAGGCGCATTGACTTTTACCCCATAATTTTCCGCAAGGCTTCAAGGTTTTCTTTTTCATCAAAAATGGCGCGTATCTCGATGGAAAAACCTTCAATCGCGCGCGATTCGATGATGCCCCGCCTGGCTTTGAGGTGCAATTTGTACCTGCCGTCCTTTTGCAAAAAATACTGTTCAACGGTCTCCTCGATGGGGTCGATGATCCAATATTCGGCCACGCCGTGTGCCGCGTAATCGTCGAACTTGATGCCCCGATCGCGGGCCTCTGTGCCTTCCGAGACAACTTCCACCGCGAAATCGGGCGGCGGGTATTTCCACATCCCTTTTTTGAAAGTGGTGGATTTTTCTTTCCCAAAAAAGACGACATCCGGCTCGTAATCGTTCCGTGTGAAGCTGGACATCACCTTTTCGATGCCGACGAAGCCCAGTTTTGCCAATAAAACGAATGGATTGAGCAGTTGGACAAGGAACAAAGTCGCGTCCGTATGCTCTTTTTTGACCGGCGAATGGGCAAGGATTTCCCCGTTGATGAACTCGATTTTCATGTCGTCATCAATGTCGGCGTAAAACTGCTCGCGGCGGCGGCGCTCGGTTTCAAGCCTGACCTGAACGCTGGCGATGATGCTCGGCGCGGAGGGGCTTTCCAAAATGGCCTCCACAAATGCTTCCTGATTGCCGTGGAACATGGTTGAAATTTTTTACAAAAATGAAGGTTTTTATCCAACCTACCTCAAAAAGGCCCACTTTTTGGTCAGATAAAATACCTCATTGCGCCCGCTGCCCTGCACCCGCCAGCAGCGATTCGAACATCCCCAGCCCGTCCATATTCGCCAAAACGGCCTCGCTCGCCCGCTCCGGGTGCGGCATCATGCCGAAGACATTTCGTTTTTCGTTGCAGATGCCGGCGATGTTGCGCTCGGCGCCGTTCGGGTTGGCGGCATCGGTTATTTTGCCATCGGCGGTGCAATATTTGAAAAGGACCTGCCCATTTTTCTCCAGTTTATCGAGCGTCGCGGCATCGGCATAAAACCGTCCCTCGGCGTGGGCGATGGGGATTTTCAGTGCTTTTTTGAGGTCCAAATTGGCGGTGATCCTCGATTTTTTGGTCATAGGTTTCAAAAACACGTTTTTGCAGATGAATTTTTGACCTGCATTTCGCAGCAAAACGCCCGGCAAAAGCCCCGCTTCGCACAAGATCTGGAAGCCGTTGCAAATGCCCCAGACCAATCCACCGCGCCCCGCGAAATCGATGACCGCCTGCATGATCGGCGAAAAACGGGCGATCGCGCCCGCCCGCACATAATCGCCGTACGAAAAACCGCCCGGCACGATGACGCAATCGATGCCGTCGGGCAGGCGCGTTTCTTTGTGCCAAATTTTTTCAATGGGCTGTTTCAGCACGTCGGCGATCATGTGGACTGCATCATCGTCGCAGTTTGAGCCGGGGAAAACGATTACTCCGAATTTCATAATTAAGGCAAAAGTTAAACGGCAAACGGCAAAAGTTAAAGGAGCGGCACTTTTGCCTTTTAACTTTTGACTTTTGCCTGATTTTTTAAGTCCAAATCGCCAAGAAGACCAATAGGAAAATCAGCAAAATATGCAGCACCTCCGCAATCGGCTGGTTTTTGATGTTCAAAAAAACGATGCCGGTGAACAGGCCAAGTATGGGTGTGCAAAGGTAAAAATGTGCCAGTTCAAAATGCGGGCGCAACAGAAAAATGGCCGCCCCGATCGTCAGGAACCAGTTGAGCGTGCCAACATATTTTTGGACCTGGATGATTTTTTTGTAATAAAACGAGCCATAATTGAGCACCACGACCAATGCAGCGGCGGCCAGCAGGGCGATTTTGGCCAGTACTTTCTCGCTGAACGGGACACCGAAAAAATCGACGAGGCCGAACTGTTGGCTCAAAAAATGTTTTTCCCAAAACCAGCCGCCCGCATCCTGCCAAAAAAACCAGGTCCATGCCAGCAAAAACGGGGTCAATAGGCCGCAAAAGACCATGAGCCGTTCGCGCAGATCAAATCCGCGGATGAGGTTCAGTCCCGCGATCGCCGCGAAGACCAACCAGATCGCGGGCATATAAAACAGCGCGGCAATCGCGATGAAAAAACCGATATTGAAAATGCGCCCAGCGACGGCAGTTTGCTGGTTCCATGTCCGAAGCAGTTGATGGATGGCCAAAAGCACAAAGGTCGTGGCCATGAGCGGTGCCGAAAGTTGCAAAAAATCGGGGATGCAACTGGCCAAAAACACGAAAAACAGCCCTGGAAAAAAGCTGTTGAAGCCCGATATCTTGTTGGAATTGGCGATATGGTTGAGCAAAATGCCCTGTAAAATGACCAGCACGAGTGCCACCATTGCCGCAACCATCGGGCGGTCACCGATCATTTGGTGGGTCAAATCCGTGAAAAACGCCATTTCGCCCGTTTCCGAAAACAGCGGCACCGACCAAAACACCCTGCTCCGCACGAGCACCGCGTAACCGGCCAGCAAAAAGGCGACGTAAGTTTGATTGGAACGAAAAAATGAAAGCAAGTGAATGACGAATTACTAATGACGAATTTCGATTGCGCGAAGAACCAATGACCGGTTCCGAACGACTGACGGGTCTCAATTTTTTGGTTTGGCGAAAGTACTCAAAACCCGTGTCCGGCAAATTTTTCCCGCAAAATCCAACCCTTCGGCGCGGTTCGGTGTTCTCAAAAAGTAGTTTTGCCCCCACACTTTTGACTTTTGCCTTTTAACTTTTGCCTTAAAAAAATGCGCTCGCTCGACGATATCAAAGCCCCTATCGATGCCGAACTCGACGAGTTCGAGCGGCGGTTTCGCGACGCGGTGCATTCATCGGTGCCGCTGCTCGACAAGATCACTTATTATATCGTCAACCGAAAGGGCAAACAGATGCGGCCCATGTTCGTCTTTTTGGCGGCCAAGATCTGCGGGCCGTTCAACGACAACAGCTATGTCGCCGCCTCGATGCTCGAACTTTTGCACACGGCCTCGCTCGTCCACGACGATGTGGTGGACGACAGTTTCGAGCGGCGCGGCTTTTTTTCGGTCAATGCGCTCTGGAAAAACAAGATTGCTGTGCTCGTCGGCGATTTTTTGCTCTCACAGGGCCTCCTTTTGGCCGTCCGGCAAAAACAATTTCAACTCCTCGAAATCTCCTCGCGGGCGGTCAAGGCCATGAGCGAGGGCGAGCTTTTGCAGATCGAAAAAGCCAGGCGTTTGGACACCGACGAGGCCGTTTATTACGAAGTAATCAAAGGAAAAACTGCCTCGCTCATCGCCGCCGCCTGTGCCAGCGGGGCCGCCAGCACGACCGCCGACCCGGATTTGGTGGAAAAAATGTGGCTGTTCGGCGAAAAGATTGGCATGGCCTTCCAGATTCGCGACGACCTCCTCGACCTCGGTTTCGGGCAGGACATGGGCAAGCCCGTCGGGGTTGATATCAAAGAAAAAAAATTGACGCTGCCCCTTTTGTTCGCGCTCAAAAAGGCTGACCGGGCGACCAAAAAACATATTATCCGGCTCGTGAAACACGAATCCGAAAAATCAGCGGCCGTTGCCGAGGTCATCGATTTTGTGAAAAAAAGCGGCGGCATCGAATATGCCCAGCAAAAAATGGTGCAGTTCCGCGCCGAGGCCCTCGAAATTTTGCGGGCGGATTTTGCCCCGTCGAACTTCCGCGATTCGCTCGAAGAACTGGTCATGTTCGTCACCGAGCGGAAAAAATAGGCCCGATTTCAACGCAATTCCAGCACCGCCACGCTCTCGATATGGTGCGTGTGCGGGAACATATCGACCGCCCGGACTTTCAGGACGCGGTATTTTTCGTTGAGCAATTGGAGGTCGCGGGCCTGCGTCGCCGGGTTGCACGACACATAAACGATGCGCGGGGAGGCCAGTTCGAGTAGCCAACCGATGGCTTTTGGGTGCATCCCGGCACGCGGCGGGTCTGTGATGACAAGATCTGGGCGGCCATGTTTTTCCAAAAAACCGGGCGAAAGGATGTCCTTCACATCGCCTGCGTAAAACTCGGCGTTCGTGATCTGGTTGACCGCTTGGTTGATGCGGGCATCGTCGATTGCGGCGGGGATTTCCTCGATGCCGACGACGTTTTTGCAATGTTTTGCCACAAAAAGCGCGATGCTGCCAGTCCCCGTGTACAGGTCATAGACGTTTTCCGCGCCGGTGAGCCCGGCAAATTCGACGACGGTTTCGTACAGCCGGTTGCCCTGCCGGGTGTTCGTTTGGAAAAAAGATTTCGGGCCGATCTTGAACCGAAGCTCGCCGAGCATTTCCTCGACAAAGCCTTTTCCGTGGAAAATCTCGATGTCCAGATCGAGGATAAAATCGTTGACCTTCGGGTTGATGCAAAAAAGCAGCGTCGTGATTTCGGGGAATTGCGCCGCGACCTCGTTCAAAAAAGCCTCGATTTGCACCTTTTTGGCTGGCGCGAGGCTGAAAATGACCATCAGTTCGCCCGTCGTCGTCAGCCGGACGAGCATGTTCCGCAAAAACCCGGTGTGTTTCCGGGCATCCCAGCAGCTCAAATTTTGCGCCTCGGCGATGTCGCGCACCCCGTTTCGGAGGCGGTTGGCGGGCTCGGCCATGAGCCAGCATTTTTCGATGGGCAGCACCGTGTCGAACGCCCCGGCGCGGTGGAAACCTAGGGAATTGACATATTTTTCGCCGCCTGCGGCAAATTCGTCGGGGGTTAGCCACCGTTTGTTGGAGAAGGAAAATTCGAGCTTGTTGCGGTAAAAAAACGTTTCCTCCGCGCCCAAAATGGGCAAAAACTCGCCCACCTCGACCCGCCCGATCCGGCGGATGGCATCCTCGACGACCTTGTTTTTGTGGAAAAGCTGGGTTTCGTAGCTCAAATTCTGCCATTTGCAGCCGCCGCAATATTCAAAATGTTGGCAGGCAGGCTCGATCCGGTCATCCGATTTTTTGTGAAAACGCAGTGCGTAGCCCTCGGCAAATTCCTTTTTTTTCTTCTGGACAAAAACATCTACTACGTCGCCAGGCACCGCGCCCTCGACAAAAACGGCGATGCCCGTTTCCGAGCGGCCAACGCCCTTGCCCCGGTCGGCGATTCCGTGGACCTTCACGAGACGCTCGGAGCCGGCCTGCTCGTGGAGCATGTCCACGTTCTGCGTCACGAGGAGAAAGTCACCGCCGCGTTCGATCGTCCGTCGCTCGAGCGTCGCGAGCGCCTCATGCGCCGCA
>JANOQP010001017.1:0-7795 GCA_031414895.1 Saprospirales bacterium | reverse complement strand
CCGCGCTTCAGCGGGTTCGGAACATGAGCCGGCTTTTTTATCCCCCGCCCTCCGGCCCATAAAAAATCACCCACACCAAAAAGTCGTCAGAAAAGTCGTCGAACCGGTGCGCCGCGCCCGCTTTTGCGAACAAAAAATCGCCCGGTGAAAAGGCGGCCCGCACGTTTTCATTGACAAAAAAGCCGCTCCCGGCGACCACGATATAGACCTCGTCGCGGGTGTGCGGCTGTTGCAGATCCACTTTTTCGGGGCGGTAAATTTCCACGGAAAGCGTTCCTTGGGCGAACATTTCCTTGAACATTTGGCCGTTTTCGGTTGGGACTTCAGCCATTGCCCTGGAAAGCGGGACATGAAATTGCTCGATTGGCATAAGCATTGTTTGATAAAAGGTGGATTGGCTTTTCTGCACGGCCAAAAGTGTAGTTTCGCCCGAAAGATGGAACGCGTTCAAAATTGACTTTGCAAAAATGAAAAATCCCTGGCTTTGGCTCATCCTCACATTTGGCTGGTTTTGGTTGGCTGGCCGTTTTTTTGTTGAAAAATATGCCCCGAAAACAGACGCTGCCCCGATAACAATCATTGAAAAAACCGTGGTGCCCGACACGGTCTTTTTGCCCGTCCCAATGGCCGAATCACAGCCCGTTTTTTGGGAAAAAACCGAAAATGGGTACCGCACCTTCTTTTTGGACAATTCAGAAATGCCCGTTGTTTCGCCCACTGCGGCTGGACTTTTGAAGAATTTGGCCCAAAAAGCCGTCAAAAACCACCAAAAAGTCAAGCTTACGGGGCATACCGACGAAATAGGGCCGGATGCCGTCAATTTTAACCTCGGGCATATCCGCGCCCGCGCCGTGCGCAAGGTTTTGGCAGATCATGGCATGGCCGAGGACAAAATAACAACCGATTCGGAGGGCGAAAAAATGCCGCTCGTGCCGAACGTTTCAGAGAAAAACAGGCAGCGAAATCGGCGGGTCGAGCTGGTTTTTGAATAAAAAAGCACCGAAATATGATTGAGACCGAACGGCTTTTAATAAAGCCATTGACGCTCGAACAGCTCAAAAAATACATCCAAAACGATGGTTCTTTGGAAATCGAGCTGAACATTGGGCGGAGTTTGCGGGAAATTTCACCCGAATTAAAGGACGCGCTCGAACGGGCCATCCTGCCAAATGTGGCCGATTTGCGCAAAAATTATCTGTTTTCCACCCTTTGGACCATGATCTTAAAACCCGAAAATTGCATGGTCGGCGACCTCTGTTTTGTCGGCGAACCGGATACCGAGGGGCAGGTCGAAATTGGTTACGGCACTTACGACCGCTTTCAAAAAAGGGGTTATATGACCGAGGCCGTTGGAGGGATGGTCATGTGGGCGGCGAAACACACGGGGATATTTTCGATTTTTGCAGAAACCGAAAAGGTAAATTTGGCCTCGTTCGCCGTTCTCGAAAAGAACGGTTTTGCAAAATCCGGGGAAACCGGGACGACTTTTCATTGGCGACTAAAACTAAAATGATGGATTTTTTGAACCCGAACAATTGGCCGCCGCTCGCGGATTTTTCGTTTTTCACGCTGGTTTCGTGTTTTTTTATTTGGAAAACGGCGCGTGCCTTTTTTGAAAAAAAGGAAAAAACCTGGCCCTCGGATGCCCTAAAATCAATCTCCCAAGCCAAAAATTTGCGCGAGACGAACGAGGTTTTGAAGGAAAAACTCCGCCAATCGCATCACGAATTGGAGGCAAAACAGGCCAAAATCGACTCCCTCCGTGCCGAAAAAAATGCCCAATAAAAAGCGGCTCATCGTCATCGGCGGCGCGACGGCCTCCGGCAAAACGACCATCGCCATCCGTTTGGCGCAGCATTTCCAAACCGAGGTTTTGAGCGCGGACAGCCGCCAATTTTACCGCGAAATGTCCATCGGGACGGCCAAACCGACCGCCGGGGAACTCGCCTCCGCGCCGCACCATTTCATCAACTCGTTGAACATCAATGATTTGTACACCGCTGGCGATTTTGAGCGGGACGGTTTGAAGGTTTTGAACCAACTTTTTCTGGAAAAGGACGAGGCCATCTTGGTCGGGGGCTCCGGTCTTTTTCTCCGCGCGATTTGCGATGGGCTGGATGATTTTCCGACAGTGCCCGATTTTTTGAACAAGGAATTGCGACTAAAATTTGCCGACGAGGGCATCGGTTTTCTGCAAAATGAGATCCAGCGGCTCGACCCTCCGACCGCCGCAAAAATCGACCTCCAAAATCCGATGCGCCTCCTCCGCGCCGTCGCGGTTTGCCTCGCCAGCGGCCAGCCGTATTCGAGTTTTTTGGGCAAAAAAAGCGCGGCACACGATTTCGACACCATATATATATGCCTCGATTGGCCGCGCCCCGATTTGTATGCACGGATAGATGCGCGGGTCGATGCGATGATTGCCGCAGGGTTGGGGGCGGAGGCGCGAACACTGCTACCTTTTCGCCATTTGCAGGCGTTGCAAACGGTCGGCTACCCGGAGTTTTTTGACTATTTTGATGGGAAAACATCGCTCCTCGAATGTGTTGCTTTGATAAAACAGCATTCGCGGAACTATGCGAAACGGCAAGCGACCTGGTTCCGGAAGGAAGCGCATTGGCGATTTTTTCACCCGGATGAATGGGAAAAGATCTTGGGTTTCTTGGACGGGACCTTATCCATTTGAAATCGAAATGGGCCGGGGCCGTCCTAAATTTTCGTTTTGACAAACCTCATTTTTGCCCAATCGCCCGTCAAAATTTCGGCGGTCATGGCGGCCTCGGTCATCGAACGACTCGATTTTGCACCGTTTTCGTCCGAAAAACCGTTGAAAATCCACGAATAATTGTTCCGGTCAGCCTCCGGCAGCCGAGCTTGGATGCCCGCAAGTTTCGGTTTCATGTCTGCCGCACAGGGCGAACTTGGCGAAAAAGTGGCCAATATTTCGGCCGCCCGTCCCGGGTTTTCGGATGCCAAGGCGGTCTCGATGCGCGTCGTGAGCAGCGCGCAAATATTTTCCTGATAGCCGATGAAGGCCGTTTCCTTCATTTTTGAAAATTCCCCGAATTTCGGCGCGTCCTCCGGGACGGAACTGGCCAGTACGAACGCCTCGCCAAATTGTTTGTTGGCCAACAGTTTTTGCACCGAGGCCATGACCGAATCCGGTTTTGTCAAATAAAAATCGCGCACTTCCTGCCGGATTTTTTCGACCGCCCCGCGCAGGTCTCGGTTGGTCAGTCGGATGGAGCTCAAAGCGCGGACGGTCGCTTCGTCTTTTTGCCGCCCCATGCCCGTGATCTCGATGTCCCGCGCCCCGAGCGTTTGGTTGGTGATGGCATTTTTGACCGAAAGCCGCAGCCGATAGGTGAACACTACCCCACCCGGCATGGTGTCGATCGGCGTTTCCTTTGTTTTTTCGAGGCTCGGCATCACGACAAAGGCATCATAACTTGGAAATGAGGGCCGCCCATATTTGAAAATGGCGGCCAAGCGGCTGTCCAATTTTGACTGATACTGAAAGCCGATGCCGTCGCCGATGGTTGATTCTGCGAGCAAAAGGTCGGCCTTTTTATCTTGCGAAATGCCGAAAAATGGCATTGCCAACAGGCAAAAAAGAAACAGGATGGGACTTTTTTTCATGAAAATGGAATCAGTTTTTGTGAAAATGAGCGGCGAAGATATTTCGGTTTCCGGTTTTCAAACCGGCGCCAATTGGGCCAAAAGCCCGTCCAAACCTTCCGAAATGCGCAATTGACAGCCGAGCCGCGAATTGTTTTTCACAAAAAAAGCCTGGTCGAGCATCGCCAATTCATCGTCCGATGGCCCGGAAAGCCCGGTTTCGCTCAACACATAAACATGGCACGACGCGCAAAGCGCCATGCCGCCGCAAATCCCCTCGACGGGCAGGCCGACCGATTTGCAGACCTCCATCAAGTTGAGGTTCATATCGGTCGGGGCCGCGATTATGTGGGCCAAATCATCGCGGTCGATGATGGTGATTTGGATGGTGTTTTCCATTTTTTTAACTTTCAAAAAGCGGGCATGGCGGGTTTGTTCCCCAAAATAACTTCAATTTTGCCCATGACCTCCTCGGTCAATTTCGGCAAAACATCGAGCGAAGTGAGCGTCTCGACAAGCTGTTCCGGCTTGCTCGCTCCGAGGATGACGGTGCTGACGTTCGGGTTTTTGGCGCACCAGGCGATGGCCAATTTGGGCAGGCTGACCTCGAGTTCCTTTGCCAAATCGTTGAGCAAATGCGCCTTTTGGATCTTGTCCTGATCGAGCGAACGGTCTTTGAGCCATTCGAGGCCCTCCATGCCGAGCCGCGTGTCCATCGGGAACTTTGTCAAATATTTGTCGGTCAAAACCCCCGAGCCGAGCGGCGACCAAATCGTGGTGCCAAGGCCCACCGTTTTATAGACCTGCGAAAACTCGACCTCCACTTTTGCCCGCTCGAACATGCTGTATTGCGGCTGTTCCATCACCGGGCCGATGAGCCGGAGGTCTTTGGCGACCATGTGCGCCTCCATGATTTCCTGCGCAGACCATTCAGAAGTGCCCCAATAAAGGATTTTTCCTTGCGCAATGAGGTGGTTCATGGCCCAAACCGTCTCTTCTATGGGCGCGTTCTTGTCGGGCCGGTGGCAAAAATAGAGGTCGATATAATCGACTTGCAGCCGCCGGAGCGATGCCTCGCAGGCCTCCATGATATGCTTGCGGTTGAGGCCGGTTTGATTGGGCAATTTTCTGCCGTCGCCAAAAAAGACCTTCGACGAGACGACCCAGGAGGTGCGGTCCCAGTTCTTTTTTTTCAAAATATTGCCCATCACGACCTCGCTCTGGCCACGGGCATAAATTTCGGCATTGTCAAAAAAATTGACGCCCGCTTCGTACGCGATATCCATCAGTTTTTCGGCGGTCGCATCGTCAATTTGTTTGCCGAAGGTGAGCCACGAGCCGAGCGATAGTGCGCTCACTTGGAGGCCGGATTTGCCGAGGCGGCGATATTCCATTTTTATTGGTTGATTTTGTAAAAGATGGGTTGAAAACAGGGGAAGGGGGAAATTGTTGGGAAAATCGGTTCCGGTCAATTATTGGCAGTTTTTCCAACTTTTTGAAATAATTTCGCCCCCGTTTTCCAAACTTTTGGTTTCAAAAAGCATTTCACAAACATGGCTAAAAAAGAAACCGGCACCAGCAAAAGCACCGCCGAACTCGAAGATTTGATCGACCCAAATTCCATCGTCATCAAAGGTGCGCGGTCGAACAACCTCAAAAACGTGGACCTCCGAATCCCAAAAAACAAGCTCATCGTCGTCACGGGCGTGTCGGGCAGCGGCAAAAGCTCGATCACGATGGACACGCTCTATGCCGAGGGACAGCGGCGATATGTCGAAAGTTTGTCGAGCTATGCGCGGCAATTTTTGGGGCGCATGAAAAAACCGGACGTCGATTATATCCGGGGAATTTGCCCGGCCATCGCCATCGAACAGCGCGTCACGACGGGCAACAACCGCTCGACCGTCGGCTCGATGACCGAGGTGAACGAGTTTTTGCGGCTGCTTTTTGCACGCATCGGGCGGATGATCTCGCCCATTTCGGGGCATGAGGTCAAAAAACACGAGGTGACCGATGTGGTCGATTTTTGCAAAAATTTGCCCGTTGGGACGCGCGGCTTGATCCTCGCGCCCTTTTCCACAAAATATGCCGAGCGGTCGCTCGAACAGGAGCTGAAATTGCGGCTGCAAAAAGGATTTACCCGCGTCCAATTTGGCGGCGAGACCCTCCAAATAGAGGATATTTTGGACAAGTCCAATGTCGAAATTGGCGATATTTCCCAATTGGCAATTTCCTTTCGGGCAAAAAAACTGTCGCTTTTGGTCGACCGTTTTTCGGCGAACGATGAGGAGCAAAACCTTCGGCGCATCGCCGATTCTGTTTTGACGGCCTTTGGGGAAAGCGATGGCGAGTGCCAAATACAGGTCGTCGGCGACGAAAAACACCCAAATCCGGTCACTTTCAACAACCGTTTTGAGCTTGACGGAATCGAGTTCCCGGAACTCACGCCGCAGCTTTTTAATTTCAACAACCCGTTCGGGGCCTGCCCGACCTGCGAAGGTTTTGGCAAAACGATGGGCATCGACGAAGAAAAAGTCATCCCCGACCCGTCGAAAAGCATGGTCGCACAGGCTGTCGCGCCGTGGAAGGGCGAAACGCTCGGTTGGTACCTCGAACAGTTTTTGAAGTCGGCGCACAAGTTCAATTTTCCCGTCCACAAACCTTGGCGCGAGCTTTCGCGGACGGAGCAAAAACTCGTTTGGGCGGGCAACGAGCATTTTATGGGCATCGACGGTTTTTTTAAGGAACTCGAATCGAAGACTTATAAAATCCAAAACCGCGTGATGCTTGCCCGCTATCGGGGCCGCACGATTTGCCCGACCTGCGACGGTGCACGGCTCCGCATCGAGGCCACTTATGTGAAGGTCGCGGGCAGGTCCATCGACGAAATGACGGATGTGCCGATTGGCGAAGTGGCCGGATTTTTCAAAAACTTAAAACTTTCCCCGCAGGATTTGGACATCGCGCGGCGGCTTTTGGTCGAACTGAACGGCCGTTTTGAGATGCTCACGCGGCTCGGACTTGGCTATTTGACGCTCGACCGCATCAGTTCGACGCTCTCCGGCGGCGAAACGCAGCGGATCAATTTGACCCGGACGCTGAACTCGAACTTGACCCAAAGCATGTACCTTTTGGACGAACCTTCGGTCGGTTTGCACCCGCGCGACACTGGGCGGCTGGTCTCCGTTCTCAAAAACCTGCGCGACCTCGGCAACACCGTCATCGTCGTCGAGCACGAAGAAGATGTCATCAAAAACGGCGATTTTTTGGTCGATATGGGGCCGGCGGCGGGGCATTTGGGCGGCGAGGTCGTCTTTGCCGGGAATTACGTCGATATATATAACGACGCGACCGAGAGCCTCACGACCAAATATATGAGCGGCCGGATGCGCATCGAACTGCCCAAAAAACGGCGGGCGGCCACGAATTTCATCGAGATAAAAGGCGCGAAACACCACAACCTCAAAGATATTTTCGTCAAAATCCCGACTGCCTGCCTGACGGTCGTGAGCGGCGTGAGCGGGTCGGGCAAGACCACCCTCGTGCGCGACATCCTCTACCCTGCCCTCGCCGCTTTGACCGCCGAGCCGAGCGGTCGGCAGCCGGGGCTTTTTGACGGTTTGGAAGGGACCTTCAAAAAAGTGACCTCCGTTGAAATGATCAACCAGTCGCCCATCGGCAAGTCGAGCCGCTCCAACCCGGTGACCTATGTGAAGGCTTGGGATTATATCCGCGACCTTTTCAGTGGGCAGCAACTGTCGAAGATCCGGGGCTTTTTGCCAAAACATTTCAGTTTCAACGTCGAGGGCGGGCGATGCGAAACGTGCAAGGGCGAGGGCGAACTGATCGTCGAGATGCAATTTTTGGCCGACGTGCGCCTCGAATGCGAGGAATGCCGGGGGCGCAGGTTCCGCCAGGAAGTTTTGGACGTTCAATTCAAAGGGAAGAATATTTTTGAGATCCTGCAAATGAGCGTGGATGGGGCGCTCGCGTTTTTTGCCGGGAACAAGGACATCATCAACCGGCTGCAACCGCTGTCGGATGTCGGCCTCGGCTATGTGCAGCTCGGCCAATCGAGTTCGACGCTATCGGGCGGCGAGGCACAGCGGGTCAAATTGGCCTCGTTCCTGATCGGCGGGGGCACGGCTGGGCATATCTTGTTCATTTTCGACGAGCC
>JANOQP010001016.1:0-3039 GCA_031414895.1 Saprospirales bacterium | reverse complement strand
GATTTTTTTGTCGAGGACGGCTATCGTTTCGAGGTGATCGACATGGACAAAAGCAAGATCGACAAGGTTTTGGTCAATAAACTGGAAGCCGTTCCGACCGCTGAATAATGGGCATTGAGGCGATGACTTGAAGTCATCGCCTCAATAAATTTCTACAATATCCAATATCCCAATATCCAATCCCATGTCCATCCCCATTTTTTTCACGAAAAACATCGAAAACGGCATCGCCCACCTCGCCGACGAGGAGGCTTTTCATTGCCAATCCGTTTTGCGGAAAAAAATGGGCGACGCCGTTTGGGTTGTTGATGGCGACGGCGGTTTTTACGTCGGTGAAATTTTGGCGACGAGCAAAAAATCGGCAGAGATCACGATTGTTTCAGCGGTCGGAACGGCTTCCAGTTTATTGACCAAAACCTTGTCGATCTTGCTTTTGTCCATGTCGATCACCTCGAAACGATAGCCGTCCTCGACAAAAAAATCGCCTGCGCGGGGGATGGCGTGCATTTTTGAAAGGATGTACCCGGCGATGGTCGAATAGTCGTTGTCCTCAAAACCAAATTCGGGGATCTTGACAAATTCGTGCAGCTCGTCGATTGGCGTCGAGCCTTCGATGAGCAGCGAACCGTCCTCGCGACGGACGACATTTGGCTTGTGGTCGTCGTCGCTGTCGGGAAGGTTGCCGAAGATATTTTCGGTCAAATCGTGCAGCGTGATGATGCCCTGGGTGGAGCCAAATTCGTCCACGACGACGGCGAAATAATTGCGCTCCTGCCTGAATTTTTCCAGAACCTTCAATGCGCTCAACGATTCTGGGATGAAAATGGGCTGCGTAACCACGTTTTTCAACTCAAAACCGGGCTTGCCGTTGGCCTGCACATAATCGCTCAACTTGATGACACCGAGCACGTTTTCCATGTCGTCGTCGCAAACGAGGAACTTCGTGTAGCCGCTTTCGCGGATGATCTTGTCGTTCTCCTCGATCGGCGAATTGATGTCCACCCATTCGACGTCGTTTTTGTGCGTCATTATCGTATAGGCGTCGCGGTCGGCAAAACGGAGGATATTTTGGATGAATTCACTCTCTTTATGCTCCAAAACGCCCTGTTGGTCGGCCATTTTGACCATCAGGACCAGTTCGTCCTCGGAGATGCTCTGCTCGGAATTGGTCTTTATCATCAAGAGCTTCAAAATCAACTTCGTGCTCCAGCTCAAAAAAACGACGATCGGATAGGTCAATTTTGAGAACAAAAGGACCGCCGGGGCGAGCGCGAGCGCAATCGGTTCCGGGTGCCGATGGGCGATGGTCTTTGGCACCAGTTCGCCGACCACAATGGTCAAATAGGTGATGGTCGCGATGATGGTGATGACCGAAATCGTGTGGCAATAGGGCGCGACCGTCGGAAATTGTGCGAGAAAAAGCGCGAATTTGTCGCCCAGTGCAGCCTCTCCATAATATCCCGAAAGGATGGCGATGCTCGTCATGGCGACCTGCATGGTCGAGCGGAAATGTTCCGGGTTTTCGAGGAGTTGGATGACGATGGCGGCGTTTTTGTTGCCGTTCTGTTTTTCGGATTCCAGCCGCGACCGTTTTGAACTGATCATCGACGCTTCACAAAGGGCGAAAAACGTGTTCAATAAAGTCAAGAACAGTATTACAAAAATTTCCATAGGTGGCCGGTTTGAACAAAAAGCCGCCACAAAGGTAGTTTTTTTGCATAAATCCACGGGAAATCCGTAGGCCGCCGGCCGTTTTGGTTAAAGTTTGTTAAGACACAAAAAAAACTTGACGCGAAAACAATAAGCCGCATACTTTTGACCCAACACAATCAAACGCCAGTTCTTGGCATCAAGTCACCAAAAATATTCGAGTATAGCATAAAGCCTTTACACTAAACTGATTTCATAGGTTATCACCCAAACGCAAATCCGCAAGTGTATGCAGGCTACAACAATGCTTAACGACCATGAGCTTATTGCTCGGTATCTCGATGGTGACGAAAAATCTTTCCAGGTTCTTCTTTCCCGTTACAAGTCGAAAATATTCACGCAGATATATCTGTTCGTCCGCGACCAGGCACTTGCGCAGGATATTTTTCAGGAGGTCTTCATTAAGATCATCAATACGCTCCGGCAGGGCAAGTACAACCACGAAGGCAAATTTGTCCAGTGGGCCATGCGCATTGCCTATAATATGTGCGTCGATTACCACCGCCGCAACAAACGCCGCATCCATATCGGCCAATCGTCGGGCCCGGCGGATTTCGATATTTTCGACATCCTCAAAAACTCGGACGAGCCGATCGATGCCGCCATCATGCGCTCGGAAACGCACACGCGCATCCGCCAATTGGTCGACCAATTGCCCGCCGAACAGCGCGAAGTGGTCATTTTGCGCCATTATGCCGACATGACCTTCAAGGAAATCGCCGGATTGACGCGTGTCAGCATCAACACGGCCCTTGGCCGGATGCGCTACGCGCTCATCAATATCCGCAAAATGATGCACGAGCGCGACGTGATCTTGCAATGACCTGTTTGCAAAAAAGGATGCCATAAAATATGAAGGGCCGTTCCGGGGATCAATCCGGGACGGCCTTTTTTGCGAATAACAGCATTTTTTTGGGTTTTGATGAAATCGCGGCAATGAAATTGACCGGTTTTTTGCAAAATTTGCACAAAAAATTCATGACTTCAACCGCAAAATCGCCCGCCGATTATATCGCAGGGGTCCCCGCCGAGCGCGCGCCGTTTTTCAACCGATTGCGCGAAACCATCCTCGAAAACCTGCCCGATGGTTTCGAGGAGGCCATGAGCTACGGCATGATCGGCTACGTGGTGCCGAAAAATATTTACCCGGCGGGCTACCATTGCGACCCGAAATTGCCGCTGCCCTTCGTGGCCCTCGCATCGCAAAAAAATTTCATCGCAATTTATCACATGGGCATCTACGCCGACCCCGAACTGCTCGAATGGTTCCGCGCCGAGTGGCCGAAACAGACAAAAACGAAGCTCGACATGGGCAAAAGCTGCATCCGC
>JANOQP010001015.1:0-9566 GCA_031414895.1 Saprospirales bacterium | reverse complement strand
CAAACGCCACTTGATAGGACTTCGACTGAGGAACTTTTATCTAAGGATTTTTCACTTCTCGTGAGGTTCATCAAACCAATGTTTGTAGGAAGCCTTACTGATACAGTTTTGGGTCTTGAACGTCAAAACGGATCAAATCCTCAAAAAAAGCAATCAGAAAAGGCTGTCCAAATCGTAGAAGAAGTCTTGGGTGGGCAATACCGTTTTGAAAAGGATAACGAGCATATTAAACTTAAGGGCGGGCAAAAAATCGCCTTGTCCCAAACATCATCAGGCCAACAAGAGTCATTGTGGATGCTCTATCTGCTCATTTATTTCATTGCAAACCGCAGAAAGGTGTTGATAATTATCGAGGAACCAGAAGCCCACCTCTATCCCAATGCACAATCATCAATTGTTGACCTAATCTCAATTTTCTTCAATGTCGGTGACCGGCAAAATGCCGCCCTAGTCACCACCCACAGCCCCTACATTTTAGGTTCAATCAACACCCACTTGCTTGCCGGAAGCATTGGCCCTAAAAACCCCGAAGCGACCTCCAAAATAACCCCCGATTGGATCGACTCGAAAAGAGCGGGTGCATGGCTGCTGCAAAACGGAACTGCCACTTCCATCATTGATGATGAACTGAAAATCATCCAAAATGAAGTCATCGATGGCATTTCGGGAACCATCAACGAGGCGTTTGATCGACTTATTGACATCAAATTTGGCTAATGAAAAACCCAGATTGTCGCCTTTTTGATGATGCTTGTTTAAAATTTAAGCCAGACAAACGCGGAATAATCCTGCTTAAAGAGGACAAAGAACGCAGTATCTATAAAGGCTTAAATAAAGACAAAAAACCGCTCTGCACGTATCATGTGGACAAGTGTGGCTTAATGGTCTGGCCAGGGAAAAGGTGTGATTTTTTGATTCTTGATGCGGTCGATAAACGAGCCTTTTTTATTGAACTAAAGGGTGCGAATATTTCCGATGCCATTGAACAATTGAATAACAGCATCGATAACCTGATTGGAAATTTAACTGGCTTCTCTATTTTTGGAAGAATTGTCCCAACTCGAACTGGGACATTTATTTTGAACGATGCCCGATTTCTAAAACTCAAAAACCGATTGAAAGAACTCAACGGAAACCTCAAACAGCAAAACCAATTATTCGAAGAAAACCTTTGACCAATAATTATGCTCGATAAACTCATCTCCACCAGCACAAAGGCCACCCGCGACGGCTTCGGCCAGGCCCTCCTCGAACTTGGCCGCACCAACCCGAAGGTCGTCGGCCTGACCGCCGACCTCATGGAATCGCTGCAAATGCAGCATTTTTATAAGGAATTCCCCGATCGGTTTTTCCAGTGCGGCATTTCCGAGGCAAATATGATCAGCGTCGCGGCGGGGCTGGCAACGGGCGGAAAGATCCCGTTCACGGGCACCTTTGCCAATTTTTCGACGGGCCGCGTCTATGACCAGATCCGGCAATGCGTCGCCTATTCGCACAAAAACGTCAAGATCTGCGCCTCCCACGCGGGCCTCACGCTCGGCGAGGACGGCGCGACGCACCAGATTTTGGAGGACATCGGCATGATGCGCATGATGCCCGGCATGACCGTCATCAACCCCTGCGATTATGCGCAGACCCGCGCCGCGACCCTCGCGATCGCCGACCACGATGGCCCCGTTTATCTGCGGTTTGGCCGTCCGGCCTGGCCCATTTTTATGGAAAACCAAAAATTCGAGATCGGCAAGGCGATCGTCCTCGCGCCGGGCAAGGATGTCTCGATTTTTGCCACCGGCCACCTCGTTTGGACGGCCATCGAAGCGGCGAAAGAACTTGCCGCGCAGGGCATTTCCTGCGAGCTGATCAATATCCACACCATCAAACCGCTCGATGAAAAGGCGGTTTTGGCATCCGTCAAAAAGACAAAATGCGCCGTCGTCTGCGAAGAACACCAGCGAAACGGCGGCCTCGGCGATGCGATTGCCAACTTGCTGGCGCAAAACCTGCCCGTGCCGATCGAGTATGTCGGCGTGAAGGACTCGTTCGGCGAAAGCGGGAAACCGCTCGACCTTTTGGAGAAATATGGCCTCGCCAAAAAGGATGTACTTTGGGCGGTGAAGGATGCCATGGATAGGAAATAGGTTTTATCCCCCTCAAAATTAAAATGCCAACTCACTGATAATCAATGAGTTGGCATTTTTTTTGAAGTTTGGCCCAAACCTTTCAAATCCCAATCCGCGAGCCTTCGGGGATGATCCCCCCTTTTTTCACCACGACGACCCCGTCGCGAATGACATAATTGGGCATATCAACGTCCGCCAAATGTGCGCCGCCCTTGATCATCACGTTCGAGCCGACGCGGCAATCCTTGTCGAGGATGCAATGTTCGATATGGCAGTTTTCGCCGATGCCGAGCGGTATCTCGTCGGGGTTGGCGATGATGTCCTCCAACGATTGAAAATGGTCGTTGCCCATCACAATCGCGTCCTTGATGACCGAGTTTTCGCCGATCCGCGAGCGCAGGCCGATGAGCGCACGGTCGATCATCCGGGCATGGATGATCGAGCCCTCGGCGACCATCGAGCGGTTGATGCTCGTGCCGCCGTAAAATTTGGCCGGCGGCAGCATCCGCCCACGGGTGTAGATCTTGTTGTCGCTGTCAAAAAGGTTGAACGACGGGATATGGTCGGTCAGTTCGATGTTCGCATCAAAAAACGAGCGGATGGTCCCGATGTCCTCCCAATAGCCGTTGTACTGAAAACTGGCCACGCGGCGGCCCGATTTGAGGCAGGCCGGGATGATCTCTTTGCCAAAATCCATCGCTTCCGTGTTCTCCAGGAACAGTTCGGTCAGTGTTTTTTTGTTGAAAATATAGATGCCCATCGAGGCGAGGTATTCCTTGCCCTTCTTTTTGAGGTCGGCGGAAACCTCGCTTTTCCATTCCGGGAGGATGTCGGCATTTGGTTTTTCAACAAATTTCGGGATCATGCCTTTCGAATCGACTTTCATGATGCCAAAACTGGTCGCATCGCGGGCATTGACCGGAATGGTCGCGATGGTGAGGTCGGCTTCTTTGGCGATATGCTCGCGGGCCATTTCCTCAAAATCCATTTGATAAAGCTGGTCGCCGCTCAAAATGAGCATATAATCGAAGTCGTGGCGCATAAAATGCGGCGCACTTTGCCGCACCGCGTCGGCAGTTCCCTGAAACCACGACATATTGCCGGGCGTCTGTTCGGCGGCCAAAATGTCCACGAAGCCCTGCGAAAAAACATCGAAATTATAGGTGTTCTTGATGTGCGCATTGAGCGACGCGGAATTGTACTGCGTCAAAACGAACATCCTTTTCACCCCAGAATTGATGCAATTTGAAATCGGGATGTCAATCAAACGGTACTTTCCGCCGATCGGCACAGCGGGTTTCGACCGCTTTTCGGTCAATGGAAAAAGGCGGCTGCCAGCCCCGCCGCCCAAGATGAGAGAGATCATTTTTATCATAGGAAAAAACGGTTGACGGTGAACGGGTGACGGCTGACGGCCAACGGTGAACGGCCCAAAACCGTCCTTCGTCCGCCGTCCGCCATTAGTTTGTTTTGACGGCTTTGTTGAACCTGTCCTGAACGGCCTTCCAATTGACGACGCTGAAAAACGCCGAAATATAGTCGGGCCGGCGATTTTGGTAGTTCAAATAATAGGCGTGCTCCCAAACATCGAGGCCGAGGATGGGTTGGCCTTTTTTGTCGGCAATGTCCATGAGCGGGTTGTCCTGATTGGGCGAGGATGTGATGAAAAGTTTGTCGTCGGCACCGACACAGAGCCATGCCCAGCCGGAGCCAAAACGGGTCGCGCCAGCTGCCGAAAAATCCTTTTTAAAATTTTCAAAACCGCCGAGGTCGCGGTCGATGGCCGCCGCAAGGTTTGAATTTGCCTCGAGGTCGTCGCCGCCGGGGGTCATTATTTCCCAAAAAAGGTTGTGGTTGTAAAAACCGCCGCCGTTGTTGCGGATGGCGGGGCTGGCCTTTGAGATGTTCGCCAAAATTTCAGAGATGGACTGGTTTTCGAGGTCGGTGCCGGCGATGGCGGCGTTGAGGTTGTTGGTGTATGCGGCGTGGTGTTTTCCGTGGTGGATTTCCATCGTGCGGGCATCGATATGCGGTTCGAGCGCGTCGAGCGCGTAAGCGAGTGATGGGAGTTGAAAGGCCATTGTTTGTCTTTTTTATTGAAAATATGGATGAATTTGATGAAAAGTGTTCAAAATGGGGTGGTTTTTAAATCAAATCAAACCCGACGGATGTTCCAATCCGCGCTGCTCCGGCGGCGACCAATTCCGCTGCCCGCTGTTTTGTCCGGATGCCGCCCGCTGCTTTGATCTTGATATTTTCGGGAAGGTGCGCCCGCAAAAACCGGACCTGCTCCGCCGTTGCGTCCTGCCCGTGCATCCCGGTCCCGGTTTTTATATAGTCGATGCTACTGCCGACGCAGACATCGATCAGCGACAAAACCTCTTGTTCGGTCAACAGCCCGATCTCAAAAATGATCTTGATGATGCGGCCTTTCATGTGCGCGGCGCGGGTCGTGCTGTCGATATCGTGGGCGACATGGTTCCAGTTGCCCGATTTGATGGCCGCGAGGTTGGCGACGACATCGATTTCGTCCGCGCCCTCTTCGACCGCACGTTTTATTTCCTCGCTTTTTGCGGCAATCGCCGAATAGCCCATCGGGAAGCCCGCGACCGTGACCAATTTTGGTATTTTAAAACCCTCGCCGAGAAACCGTCGCGCATCGCGCACAAAAAACGGTGGGACACAGACCCCCGCAAAATGGTGCTTCAAAGCCAGGTCGCAGGCCGCCTGGACGGCTTTCATGTCCGCATCGGGGCGGAGGACGGTATGTTCGATATGTTCGGCCAGGTTCATGTTTTCCAAAAAATGGGAGGTGGCAAAATTGCTTTTCACAGCCCGGCAAACTTAAACAACCTTTTCATTTCGGTTGATAAAAAAGCAAAGGGCTTCCCGGCATAAATCCGGGAAGCCCTCGCGCTTTCATGTGGCCTTCCGGGTCAAAAGTAGAAACCTGAAAATCCAAACCAAATACTAAATGAATTTTTTTGTCAAAAAAGTTTTGTTATAATTCTTTTTCGACCAAAATAGCCCGAAAACTGCTTGTTTCCTCGAAAACAAAACTCATGCATCGATTTTCGCGTACTTCGCATTGGCCTCGATAAATGCACGGCGCGGCGGCACTTCATCGCCCATCAACATCGCAAAAGTGCGGTCGGCCTCCGCCGCATCCTCGATTTCGACCCTTTTGAGTGCACGGCGGGCGGGGTCCATGGTGGTTTCCCAGAGCTGTTCGGCATTCATCTCGCCAAGGCCCTTGTACCGCTGGATCTTGACAGAGTCGTCGCCTTCCTTGCCGCCCGAAAATTCGAGGACGGTCGCCCGCCGCTCGACATCGTTGAAGGCATATTTTGCCTTGTTGCCCTTTTTGACCTGATAGAGCGGTGGTTGTGCGATATAAATGTGCCCGTCGTCGATCAATTTGCGCATGTAACGGAAGAAAAAGGTCAAGATCAACGTCGTGATATGGCTGCCGTCGATGTCGGCGTCGCACATGATGACCACTTTGTGATAGCGGAGCTTCTCGGTGTTCAAGATCCGCCCGCCGTCTGGGCCTTCCGTGATCGACACGCCGAGGGCGGTGAAAATGTTCTTGATCTCCTCGTTTTCATAGATCTTGTACTCCATGGCCTTCTCGACGTTGAGGATCTTTCCGCGCAGCGGCAAAATGGCCTGAATGTTCCGGTCGCGCCCCTGTTTGGCCGTGCCGCCCGCCGAATCGCCCTCGACGAGGAAGATCTCGGAATCCGCCGGGATGCGGCTTGCGCAATCCGAGAGTTTGCCGGGCAGGCCGCTGCCCGTGAGCGCGCCTTTCCGCTGCACCATTTCACGGGCCTTGCGGGCGGCATTGCGGGCGGTCGCGGCGAGGATCACTTTGTCGATGATCCGGCGCGATTCCGATGGGTTTTCCTCCAAAAACGTTTTCAAGGCATCCCCGACGCAGCGCGAAACGATGCCGACGACCTCCGAGTTGCCAAGTTCGCCTTTTGTCTGGCCCTTGAACTGTGGCTCCGGCACTTTCACCGAGACGATCGCGGTCATCCCTTCGGTAAAATCCTCGCCCGAAATGGGGAATGTGATCTTTTTGAAATACCCGTTGTCGTCGCCATATTGTTTAAAAACACGGGTCAATGCGCGCCGGAAACCGCTGACGTGCGTCCCGCCGTCGCGCGTGTTGATATTATTGACGAACGAGAGCACGTTCTCCGAGTACGAGGTATTGTACGAAAGCGCGACCTCCACATCGACGCCATCCTCGAGCGACATGATATGGATCGGCTTGGAAATGATGACCGTTTTGGCCTCGTCGAGGTATTTTACGAACTCGCTGAGGCCGCCCTCGGAGAAATAATCCTCCCTTTTGAAAACACCGTCCGAATCCTCAACGCGCTCGTCGGTGAGGTTCAAGCGGAGGCCTTTGTTCAAATACGCAAGCTCGCGCAAACGGTGGTCGAGCGTCGTAAAATGGTACTCGTCCGTCTCGAAAATGGTCATATCCGGCTGAAAGGTCACCTGCGTCCCCGTCCGGTCGGAGTCGCCGATCGCGCGAACGGTATAGAGTGGGATGCCCTCCGAATATTCCTGCTCGAACATCTTGCCCTCGCGCTCGACTTGCACCCTGAGGTGGCTCGACAGCGCGTTGACGCAAGAAACGCCGACCCCGTGGAGGCCGCCAGAAACTTTATAGGTGTTCTTGTCGAATTTTCCGCCCGCGTGCAGCACGGTCATGACAACTTCGAGTGCCGATTTTTGGAGTTTTTCGTGGATGCCCGTTGGGATGCCGCGACCGTTGTCCTTGACGGTTATGGAATTGTTTTTATGGATAATTACATCAATATCCGTGCAATAACCCGCCAAATGTTCGTCAATCGAGTTGTCGATGACCTCCCAGACGAGGTGGTGGAGACCCTTCGTATCGGTCGAGCCGATGTACATCCCGGGGCGTTTGCGGACGGCTTCGAGGCCTTCGAGCGCTTGGATATTTCCCGCGTCATAATTGCCGGTGGAGGAGACGGCGGGGGTGGTTTCTGCCGGTTTGGGCAGTTCATTTTCTTCAATCTTGCTCATGGCCGCAAAAGTAAAAAAAAGGTTTGGCATCAAGCCGGGCCTGCCATTTTTTTTCAATAAAAAAAGGATTCTAAACCATTGATTTTGAACGAGTTAGCATGGTTGTGGAAAACTTTTTTTGCCCGAAAAATGTGGCCAATAATTTACCGAGGGCCAAATGCAAAAACAATTTTCGGAAACCGGGCCGAGGTGGTTTTTCTTTGCCTTCAAATCGCAAAAGGTTTGCGGGTGTTCAAACCTGGCCAACCTTTGATTGCCCGCCGATGGCCATTTTTGAACCAAAATTTTCATCAAATGACAACATCAAAAGCAACCTCGATCGATGCGTACATCGCCGATTTCCCGCCGAAGACCCAATTGATCTTGGGGCAGGTCCGCGAAACCATCCGGCAAGCCGCGCCCGCCGCGACGGAGGCCATCAAATATGCCATCCCGGCTTTCGTTTTGCACGGGAACCTCGTCTTTTTCGCGGCGTTCAAAAACCATTTCGGTTTTTACGCGACGCCAACCGGCCACGGGGCCTTTGAAAAAGAACTTTCCGTTTTTATACAGGGGAAAGGCTCGGTCCAATTCCCGATCGGCGAGCCGATGCCGCTGGATTTGATCGGGCGGATCGTGAAGTTCCGCCTCGCGGAAAATTTGGCGAAAGCCGGAAAAAAAGGGCTGACCTAAAATATAAAATGACACAAAAACGCATCACCTTCATTATCGGCCTGATGACTGCCGCCATGGTCGGCATCGGCGGTCTGCAGGCATATTGGATCAACCGCGCCGTGCGGCTCAATGAGGAGCAGTTCGACAAAAACGTGCTGGCCGCCCTCAACCGCGTGGCCGACAAAACGCAGTACCTCGAAAACGCGCAGGTCATGGAGGCGCTCGAACGTTCGTGGCAATCGGCCGGGCCGATCGGCGAGGCCAACCGCAATATCCGTGAGGCCGCGAAATTCATGGAAAACGGCTATTCCGAGCGCAGGGTCGCCAAAAACGACTCGGTTTCGCAGGAAAACACCCCTTTTGAAGCCTCCGTCAACCAATGGGAATACATGAAAGTGAGCCAATTGGTCGACCAAAAACCCATCGCCGAGCGCATTGACCTCGATATGTTGGGCCGCGCGATCCGCGAGGAACTGGCCAACCACGGCATCAGGACCCCGTATGGCTACGGCATTTTTTCAAAGGAAAAAAACTCGTTCGTCGTCCTCAACGACCATTTTGCGGTCATTGACCCGGCATCGGTCATCACGCAGGCGGGGCTGAACAATATCTATTCGTCGCCTTATCGGGTGCCGCTTTTTACGCAAGATATCGAGTCGCCGGGGGCGTTGATGATCCATTTTCCGGGCCGGTCTGACGTGGTTTTTGGGCCGCTGCGGGTGGTTTTGTTCGCCTCCATTTTGTTCACGGGACTTGTTTTGGCTTGTTTTGCCTACACGATCTTTGTGATCTTCCGCCAAAAAAAGGTCTCGGAGATGAAAACCGAGTTCATCAACAACATGACCCACGAGTTCAAAACGCCCATCGCGACCATCAGTTTGGCGGCGGACAGCATCACTTCGCCAAAGATCCTCGGCGACCCCGACAAGATCCGCCGCTTCGCTGACATCATCCGGCAGGAAAACAGCCGCATGAACGGGCAGGTGGAAAAGGTGCTGCAAATGGCATTGATCGACAAAAAAGATGTCCAGCTGAACCTTGCCGATGTCGATTTGCACGAGATCATCGCGCAAGTGGTGGCCAATTTTTCCCTCCAGATCGAAAAGCGCGACGGTCACCTGACCACCGAACTTGCCGCCGAAAACCCCGAAATCGAGGCCGACCTCACCCATGTCACGAGCATCATCAACAACCTTTTGGACAACGCGAACAAATATTCGCCCGAAAAACCGGAGATAAAAATCGCCACCCGCAACCGCAATTCGGGTGTCGAGGTCACGGTTTCCGACAAAGGTTTGGGAATTTCAAAAGAGGCCCGGAAGCTGGTTTTTGACCGTTTTTACCGCGTCCACACCGGGAACCGGCACGATGTAAAAGGTTTCGGCCTCGGTTTGAGCTATGTAAAAGCGATGATGTTGGCGCATCGCGGCTCGGTCGAGGTGCATTCCGAACTGGGGAAGGGGAGCAGTTTTGTGCTGTTTTTTCCGTTCAAAATGGGCTAAAACCACCAGTTTTAGCCGGTTTTTGAAAAAAAGTTGTACCTGTTTAGGTGGCAGCCCCATCGGGGCGGGATGTTGGTAGGGAGGGGCCCGGAAAATCGGGATATAAAGGATATGAACCGTGTGAAGGAGCTTTGTGGTTCAAATCTTCGGAACGAGGGGTTAAATTGCAGGTATTTCCATAGTGCGCAAGCCTGTTTGGTAGCGTTGCAGCAAGTGGATGATGTAT
>JANOQP010001014.1:0-1959 GCA_031414895.1 Saprospirales bacterium | reverse complement strand
TTTAAAGCTGGCAGATCCTAAAGTTACACCTTTTGCATCATTTGAAAAAGTGAACACTTTTGATTTGTCTTCGAAGTGGAAACTTTTTGAATCCAGCAACTGAATCGTGGATTTTTTACGAAAATCCATTTTAAGGAGATCGCCCTGTTGTTTTAAGGCCCGCAAATCAGCGGCCGAAATATGACGACGCAAAATATTGAGTTGCGATCCACGCGTAGTCACAGTGTTCATCATCTTTACGACGAAATCTGGTTTTTTAATCTGCTCGTTGAGTTTTGCAATGTCCTGCTTACTCAAAGCGACGGCTCTATTTGGTTTTTTAGCATGCGCTTTTAGCGGCATTAGAAAACAAAAGGCCAATACGAAAATCGACATTAAATTAGAAATATTATGTTTCATAAAAGCTCCTTGCCCAGCAACACTTTAATGGTATTGCATTTTTAGACAAAGAAACATTTTTATCATTAATGCGCGCGCCGACCTGGACTTAAAAAGTGCGAACTTTGTAGCTCGCTTCGACGACGGACGAGATTTCTTCCAGGACAAGCTCCAACATGTCCTTTGCAAACACATCCGCGGGCAGACCTAAATCTTCGAGACTCAAGATTGGAACCGGCGCACCGGTTTTTTTGCTGTTAACTGCAAAATGTATCAAACACGATTGTGCCGAGGTGGTGGCAATGGAGATATTGAGCTTTTGATCGGCCAAGTACAGATCGTCCCCGCGGCGAATCAGTTTTTGGGCGCCGGGGTTTTTAGAGTTGGTTTGTACGTAGGTTTTGACCATTTCGGCCATCAGACGTTGAAAAAATACACCGGCTTTTAAACTGACATCAAACAACTCAAAAACAAAATGGACCATTTCGTCCGCCGCGATGGTTTCTTTAGAGCGCAGGTCCTCGCCGTCAATCATGTGCTCCGTCGCCACGGCACAGGGACCGATCCACGCGACGGCAGAGGTCCCTAAGAGCCCATGCTCCAGGTAGTTGACCAGGGGCTTTAGCTGTTCGCCGGTGTACTTGATATTTTTTTGCAAAAAGACTGTCTTCACTTGATCACTCCCACTTGTTTTAGGGCATTTTGAAAGCGCAAACACGACTCGCACGTGCCGCACCATTTTTCGTCGCCAAAGTAACAGGGCCATAAATCTTGGATGTCCAGACCCAGCTCCAACCCGCGCCGCAAAATTTCGGTTTTGTTTTTTTTATTTGTATAACATTTTACCGTGACTTTGTTTTGCGTGGAAAACGAGAACGATTGATTGAGGGCCTCTTGGAATTCGACGGAGTTGTCGGGAAAGGTGGTTGCTTCTTCGAGGTTAAAGCCGGGAACGATTTGCTGAATCCCGAGCCCTTCGGCAAATCCCGCAGCGATGTTTAAAAAAATTCCGTTGCGGTTTGGAACCCACACTTTTTCGGCCGTGATCAGACTTTTTTCGTAGGACTGAATGTTGACATCTTGACCGGTGGGAACTTTTTGTTCTTGAGCCACCAAAGAGGTCTTAGTAAATATTTTAAAAAACGGCAGCTCCACATGTTGATAGGGCACTTGGTATTTTGCACACAGTTTTTGCGCCCGCTGTTTTTCTTTGAGTGCCGCCCGCTGTCCATAATCGAAGGTGAGCACTAAGCGAACGCCACCGTCTTTAAGGCTTTCTAAAAAATTGACCGTGGAGTCGAGCCCGCCCGATAACAGAACTAAACTGCCGGAGGCACTCATGCCGTCACCTGAATATCTTTTAACAAAATTTGAATGCGTTTACTTCCCATAAATTCGTTCCATTGTGGCTCACATAAAATTGAAAACTCTTTATCTTCTTTTTGCTTAAAAAAATCAATTTGTTGAGGAAAAAACCACACGCACTCCATCAGGTATCCCGCAGGGTCGCGAAACGTCGCTTTGAGATGGAGATTTTTCATCACCGAAACTTTTTGCAGCTTAAGGTTTAAAATTTGCAAC
>JANOQP010001013.1:0-16247 GCA_031414895.1 Saprospirales bacterium | reverse complement strand
CTCGTTAGGGTCTTTTGACCCTAACGAGCGACTACCGCTTTTGAAAAAAACAGCCTATCTGCTCATCTTCCTGATTTTTTGGATGCCCTCCCTCTCGTCTTCGATACCGGTCAAAAACGGTTCGAGGCCCTTCTGCAATTGGCGGGTTTCCGCAGAGCCGCATCCCCGCTTTGTCGCTTCCTTCAAGATTTGCTGGGCCCTGGTGGCGGCCTCCTCGCAGGTTTTCAAGTGCTCGAGCTGTTGGTCGCACCATTCGGTTGTGAACTGGCCGCTCCAAACGGTGTTCGTGCCGCCCCACCCTTTCCGGTACGCCCCGTATGCCTCGTCCTTTTTCAAAAGCTCGTGCGCGGCCAGACAGCCATAGCCCTTTTCGTCCTTTGGGTCGACCCGCAACAGCCGGTTGCCCTTGCTCCGCAAAAGGGCGGACGCGTTCATCGTGCCGAACGCATCGATGCTGTCGCCCGGGCTCGTGAAACCGTCGAGCGGCGGCCCGGCCAGCTTTTCGGGGAGCATCTCCGCGAACTGTTTTTTGGGCAACCGGAACTCCGCCTCGGTCAGCGGCGTCGGCAGCATCTGAAACAGGGGCTCCTCGGGGAAGTGGTCCAAAATCATCGTTTCCGGCGCGGTGAAAAAGTATTTCTCGTTGAAACGCTCGACGTACTTCTCATCGTCGTTGAGATAGCCCGCCCCCCAGCACGGGTCCACCAATCGCCAGTTGCCGTCGGCCCGGACGATGTTCCAGGCATGGCCGCCGCTCGGCACCCGCCCGTTTGGCCTCCTGACGATGCCGACCACCTTGATGCACTGGATTTTTTCGGCTTGGCAGAGCGCGAGGAACAGGTTGGCGTAGCCCTCGCACACGCCTTTTTTGCGCTTCATGACCTGCTCGGCGGACTGTTTTTGCGCCCATTTCGCAGGCTCCATCTCATCCATTTTCTCCAAGCCCTTGATGTCATATTTGATCTGGTCGGAAATCCATACGTAGAAGGCACGGACCTTCTGCGCATCGCTCGTGCAGCCCTCGGAAAGGGCCGCGGCGAGCTTATCGAGCCCAATATCGCGGGAATGGCCGATGCTCCGGGCGTGCGCGTCGACCGCGGCGTAGCCCTGCGCCGCGGCGCAAAAGGGGGCGAGGCAGATGGCGGCCAAGAGCCGCAAAAACGGGAGGTAGGTGTTGCTGTGCATTTTTTTGAAAAATTGAATGGTGAATTGTTTTCACCCACTCTGTACCCGGAAGCGGTCATTGGTCCCGGCCACGCCCGGTTTTTTTTCAAAAAAAAATGCCCCCGGAAACTCGATGGCTCCCGGGGGCATCCCAAAAAACGCAGGCCTTGCCCAAAAAAAGGCGGCGCGAAATGTTATTGGCGAGACGCCAACAACGGCCCTGCATTGCCCTCTTCGCAGCTTGCCGGTCGGCTCATTTCCGAACGGTCTGCCTCAAGGCCGCCGCGTCCTTTTGCCTGACATGGCCGGGGTCGTTGGCAATTTTCCCCAAAAGCGGTTCAAAATCGGCCTTTTTCGCCCCGGCCTGCGCCATCATGGCGAGCAATTGCCCCCATTCGGCCTGCTGGATTTGGGCGGTGTTCTCCGCTTCGCGGGCCAGTTTTTCAAAATCGGAGGCAGCCCCTGCATACATCCCGCACTCGAAACGGGCATGGGCGCGGAGCTCGAGCGCGGCCAGCCCGTCGGCAGCGGGCAGCGGGTCGAGCAAGTTGGCGGCCTCGTAGAACTGGCGGCCCTTGAACAGCATGGCCGCTTTTGCGAGCGCGTCCTGCTCGCCGCGCAGGTTTTCGAGCGGCTCGTAGCTCGTCGCGGCGGCGTTGAGGGCCAGTTTGCGGTAGTCGGGTTTTCCCGTTTTCGGGGGCTCGATGGCGGCGATGGGCGGGCTGGTTTTCGGGTTTTCGGCAGCTTTTGGGGCCTCCATGGCTGGCTCGTTTGTGTGGCCCGACGGCTGCCCCTGCTCTGTTTTTTCAACCAGTTCGGGCTTGACGGCCTGCGGTTCGCCCATTTTCCAAAAATAAAAAACAGCCCCCGCGAACATCGCCGCAAGGGCCGCCGCCCAGGCCCAATTGCGGAGCCGGAAAATTTTGGGTTCGGCCACCATCGGCGGGTCGCCGAGGTCGCGCAGTTGCCGGACCTTGTTTCGCACGTCACCGGCCACCCATGATTCGACGACCTGCCGGGCGAGCCGTTGTTGGTCGACCCGGTCGCGCAGCGCAGCGTCCCCGTCCATTTGGGCGGCGAATGTTTGGTGCGCCCCGGGCTGCAGTTTGCCGTCGAGGTAGGCATCTATCTGATTGCTGAAAGTTTCCTCGTCCATGGTTTTCATTTTAAAAAGTATCCAAAAAGGGCGCAAAGGCCCATTGATTTTCGATTTGTTGGCGGCAACGGCCTCGATGCCACGGCGGGCTACCCTTCACCCAAATAGCCCAAGCACTCCTTCAACCGGGTCCCGATGCCCAGTTTTGCTATCAGCTCGCGCAGTTTTTCCATGCAGCGGAACTTCCTTTTTCTGAAAATGCCGGGCGTTTTGGCCCCGTAAATCCCCATCAGTTCCTCGGTCGAAAGCCCGGCGTAACAGTCCTTGAGCATCGAGGCGCACGGCTCGCCGAGCATTTCCAACAGGTTTTGGAGCTGTTCGCGGCATTCCACCGATATAATCCGGTGGTCTGCCGCCACAAAATCCGATTCCTCGAAGCCCTTAAAAACCTCGTCCTTCCAATCGATGCGCTGCGTCGGGCGCATGTTCTTGAGCCAAGTGTAATAACAGATGCCGATGAAAAAGCTCTTCAACGCACCCCCGCCCCGATAGCTTCCGTCCCTGATTTTTCGGACAAAAACCTCAAAAGCGTCCTGCACCGCGTCCAGACCGTCGTCTTTCCGCCCCCCGTTCTTCAAGACCAGGCTCAACGCCGCCCCCGCCCAGCCCAACGGGCCATAGATGCACTCGATGGCGCGGTCGCGCTGTTCGGCAGTTCCGCGCAGGGCGGAGAGGATTTCGGCGTCGGTTCGGGGACAATTTTCTTTCGACAACATATGGGTACATGCAATGAACTGGTAGTCCCGCAAAGGAGCTCACTTTTTTTATCGTGGGCGATGAACGCATTGAGCCCCATCGGCAGTTTTTCGAAAGGGTCATGAAAAAAGCCGGGTGGCCTACAGTTTAAAACTAGCAAAACATGGGTTATGAGCAGCAAAACAAAAACAATTTTTGCTTTTTTTTATCCGAACTATAGCTCGATAACGACTTTTAAAATTGGCATTCAACGTGAATTCTGGGGAGCGGAGCAATCGCTCAATGTGTGAAGTTTTCGGGTTTGACCGAACGAAAATTTCCGACCGGAATCCTTCTGCCGATGAACACAGCCCATTTGGCAACTAACTTGATTTGTCGGGCAGCTTTTTCAGCCCGCTCCCAATCCTCGGGTCGGCCAGCAACGCCATTTGATGAATCGCCACCTCGTTGAGTTTTTGGAGGCGCTCGTCCTGGGCAAGCCTTTCTTTGATGAGGTGGGCGTTGAGGTTTTCGAGGTTCGCCAGCACCAAGAGTTGCTCGGCGGTGGCATAGTCCTTGATATTGCCTTTCAGCGTCGGGCTTGCCAGTTGCCATTGCTTGGCCGTGACCCCGAAAAGGGCGACGTTGAGCAGGTCCGCCTCGCTCGCGTACACGATGCCGGCCATTTTCGATGCGGCGATTTTGGGCGGGACAAGGTGCATCTGCACCGCGTCGGTGTGGATATGGTAGTTGATTTTGGCAAGGGTGCGCTTAACGCTCCAATCCAGCACTCCCCTACTCTGTTCGGCTTCCTGTTCTTTGAGCCTTTGAAACTCTTTGATTAGATATAGCTGGAAAGTGGGGCTCAACCAGTAGCAAAAGTTGATGGCAATGTCCCTATGGGCAAACGTGCCGCCGCCATATTTGCCCGATTTGACCACGATGCCAATGGCATTTGTCCCGTCAATCCATTTTTTCGGGGTCAAGTTGAAGTTGTTCGACCCCGCTTCATTTTTAAACCTAACGAATTCGTTACCTTTAAAATCCTGGTTGTGCAATTGCTCCCAAACCCCCAGGAATTCGACGGTGTTTTTGTTGCGCATCCACCCATAAATGGCAAATTCATCGTCAAAATTTTTCATGATATCCGTCAGGCAGATATAGTCCTCGGCCTTGCCTTGTTGCGGCAAAAGCGTGATTTCGCTTCCCTGCACAACGATTGTCTTTTTTGCCATTTTTGATTGATTGGTGATAAAAAGTGGTGCGATAAGGTGCAAAACACCTACTCAGCGAACGAAACACCGGGGTCAATCGCCAAAATCCTCGCTTTGATTGCCGAAACCTGACCGCCAAATTGGTCGTTGATTGCCCTGAACCTTTCGGGGTCTTCCTTCATAATTTCTGCCTTGACCAGCCCGCGGAGCATCGGGTTTTTCCGGAACTCCTCAATGCCTTTGCTCTCCATCATCTTGTCGCCGAAATTTTGGTACATGGCTTTAATCCTTTGGATAGCGGCCTCGGTCACGGCGGGGTTTTCCTCCGTAATCTGTCGGATTGCATCGTTGACCGCCTTCGTTTGCTGGTCGGTGATTTTTTCGTACGCTGCAATCAATGGTTGCAGGAGGGCTTGTTTTTCCCGTGTTTCTTCGGCTTTTTTTGCCTGTTTCTCGGCTTTTATTTGCTCCGGGGTCTTGTGCCCCTTGCTCAGCGCATCGAGAAAAACGCCCGCCGGGTTTTCTGCCTTGCCAATCTTGATACGGGCTTTGGTGAACGCCATGGCCGCTTCGATGTCCTTTTCGCCTTTCCCGGACATCCGCTTCAAAAACGCTTGCCTTTCCACGCCCCACCAGTCGTTCAGCCATTCAAAGTGTTTTGATATTGTCGGGGTTAGCTCTTCGATGCCACCAACTTCCCGGGGTTCAACTTCGGGCATGGGTTCAGGAAAAAGGGGCAATCGCCTCACAACCTCCACCGAATCCCGGATTTTCCTGATTTCATCATCGCTCTTTGGCCTAAAATAAAAATAGAGCGCGACGACCTTCCGACCTTCCTTTATCTGGTCGACCCTGTACACGTTCAGGTCGGTAAATTCATTTATCTCTTTTACCGCCGGTTTGATGAACGACTGGTTGAACTGCCCAAAATTGGGGTACTCGTTTTCGAGCTCGAGCATCCTCTTCAGGTTGTCAATTTCCAGTTTCCGCTTTCCGACCGCCTCGAAACGCTTCAAGAGCTCGTAAAGCCTCACCGAGTTTGCACCCAGCCTTGCCACGTTCCTCAAATCGTAGGCCGTAAAGTTTTTCTGCAGTTCGAGCAACATGGGCTTCATTTCCGGGTGAATCGAAACATCAATGTACTCTTGGCTTTCGCTGCCGGGCTTGTCCTGCCCCGCTTGCAAATAGTTGGCTTTGGTCAATATCTGGTAGGCCGTCTCCCTGATGAACCCATTTTCTTCAACAGCCAAGTGGAACTGCCTTTTCATCAAGTTCTTGACCCCGGTCCTAAAATATTCATACGAACGGTTGTTCGTGCCGACCTGGAAGACCCTTTTCATGTCCTTGTACCAAAGCCTGTACGGGTGGAATTCCCCGTCCTCCCTCCGGATGTGCGAAAGCATGAAAAGGAAGACCCTTGTTTCCCAAACATCAAATTTGTACCTCGCCTCAATGAGGTCGTTGGACTTTTTGATTAGTTGAACACCACCCTCTTTTTTCTTCAATTTTTGCTTCATGTTGAATCGTCGGCAAGAATCTAAATGTAAGGGAAACAGGAATCAACCCTTGTTGTGGCACAAATGTAAGAAAATACGGCCTCGATTAAAGACCGATTTGCTTGAAAATTTCCGAAAAATCTTACATTTTATCCGCTTTTGCTTACACTAGTGCGACATCTGTTAAATAGAATAGTGATTTATTGTTTGCAAGGTTTTCCATTACAAGTCCACTTATAGGGTTTTGCCAGGACAATATTGAAGTAGGCTATAAAACGTTCTATTTTCTCCTCCAAATCTTCCTTGGACGAGAAATTGCCTCTCTTAAGCAATTTCCTGCAAAGTATACCAAACCAGGCCTCGACCTGATTGAGCCAAGAACAGTGTTTTGGGGTGTAGGTGAAATAGACCGTATGCTGCTCATCGGATAAGAATGCGGCCCTTGTTTTCATGTTTTCCAAAATGCCCGACAAGCCCTTTTCGCCTAAACTGTCCTCCGGTATCCCGTTCAGCCTCGCCACCAACCGAACTAGACCCTCGGATTGGTGGGTGTTCAATTGGTCGATGATAAAGCACCATTTCTTTGCCTTGAGGTCCGATGCTATGGTCTGTTTGATATGCTCCACAAAATCAGCCTCCGTCCTGCCATCGGTGATGCTTGGGCTGATTATTTTGCCAGTAGTCACCTCGAAGTTCGCAAACAAACACTTTGTCCCGTGCCGTTCGTATTCGTATTCCTGTTTCCTGACCCGGCCCGCTTGCAGCGGCAGGTCGGCAGCCTTGCGTTCCAATGCCTGTATCCCCGTTTTTTCGTCCGTGGAGACCGTTTTTACGCCTTCCTTTTCCCATTTCTCGGCTGCCTCTTTATAGGCCTTGCTGATCCGCTTCGAACCCTCTTCCAGTTCCGACGCGCTACAGTTCGGGTTGAGCCAGCCCGCCGTTTTGTGCGGCTTTACTTCGCTCTCCTTTTAAAAAAGCGCCAACTTGGGCGCGGCTTATCGTTTCTACTATCCCCCGTTTTATCACCTCATCGGTCAGTTCATCCAGCGTCCATTGGGTTATCGGACGGTCGCTCTTTTCTGGTGGTTCCAGCGAAACCCCCAATATCTGGCAGTACTGCTCCGTGCTTATCGTACAAGGCGCCCCGGGGCGGGGTTCGTCGGATAGGCATCCTGATATCGCCTTTTCCAGCTCACGTTCCATTTCCCGACCTTCAAAATCCGACTCAATCTGGGAAAAGATTGCCGCGAAAGACAGCCACCTCGCGCGCCAACGCCTCGACTTGCCTTCGCTAAAGCCGACCTCTTTTTTTATCCGAAGGTTGGAATAGCCCGAATCCATCAGGCTTACCAACAACGAACGCTCCTGTAACGATACCCTTGCATTGCGCTGGTTGATGTTTTTATCCAAAACTCGCTTTTGGGTGTCGCTCAATTGTATTTTTGCACTTACCATTTTACCTGTTTTATGGCAAAGATAGTATATTTCTTATCATTATTTTATTTAACAGATGCCGCACTACCCTACCCTATCACCTGCCGGGGAAAATGCGCTGTTTTTAAAAAACAGTTTTTGGTAAAGCGGCCCTCTAAAACCGCTCCGGGAACCGGCCCCGCACCTTGCCGATGACCAAGGCCCGCAACAGCGCGTTCACCTCAAAATCGTCGGGGAAAAACTCGGCCCCGCGCTCTTCGTTCAATTCGATGGTTATTTCCGAGAGCAGGTTTTCGTGGGCGGTGAACAGTTCGCGGGCGGTCTGTTTGTCGCGCTCCATAACCTCGCGGAGGCGTTGGGCCTCGATTTCGGCGGTGGTCGGTTTTGTGTCGGCAGGCTTGGCAGGCGGTTTTTTGGATGCCGCTGCCGTGGATGTTTTTTGTGAAAAATCGGCCTTTTCTATCAAAATACGGAGATATCCGCCCTGTTTCGCAGGGTCTTGCTCGCGGATTTTCCCCGTTTTCAGTTTTTGTAAAAAATCGGCCACGCAATCTTCAAGGTGCGCTTCGGGATAGGTTTCGGCCCACCGGTCGAAGACTTTTCGCGAAATGCCAAAAGGCTGTATCTGCGGAAAAAGCGCACGCGCGAGTGTCCCGTTCTTAATCAAAACAGGGACGGCGGCAGCGTTTTTTTCGGCCTCTTCGGCCATTTTTTCCATCAGCCGTTGGTTGCGGCGCGGGACGTTCGCAAGGATGTTGAACACCAGGCTGGCCACCTTTTTTCCGTGTTTTTTTTCAACGAAGGTGAAGGTGATATCGCAACATTCGTTGAGGTCGTTTTGGGCCTGGAGCAATACTTTCCGCTTAAAATCGCCATAAAGTTTGTATTTCCGTTCCACATCGAGGATTTCCTTGAGCTCTTCGACCGTGATCTCCTTCTCGCCGCGCGGGTGGTTGCGCGACTTCAAAATCTCGTACATCCGGAACGAATAGACGCTCCGCAGCCCGATGATGTTGCGGATATCGTACTGAGCGAACAGTTCTTTGAGCTGCACGAGGTGCGGCTTGAGGTCGTCGTTGAACTTGAGCTCGATGTACGAATTTTCCTCCTCGCGGTCCTCCGGGCGCGTGAACTGCGAAATGATGCGTATTTCCTTCCAGCGTTTGAAGCCCTCGGGGGTCTTGTACGGCGTCTTCATGCTCGCTTGGTAAAGCTCCTCCGGCACACGGCGGATGGTCGCGTAGTCGTCCTTGCTCTTCACGCCGAAGAACTTCATGAGGTCTTTTATGAAGAATTTTTGCAGCTTGAAATCCTGGTCGAACACATTTATCTGGCTCACCATGTAGACAAAAATCCGTTTTTGCCAAAGGGTGAAATCGTATTTTGCCTCAACGAGGTTGTTCGAACTGACCACGAGGGTTTTGTCGTCTTTGTGCTCCATGCGCGGCCCCGGTTTTTGATGTTGTTTTTGGGCTTGAAATTGGGCTTCAAACCCTTTACGGGCAAAAATCACGATTTCTATTTATAGATAGTTCGAAAAACCGTTATTTTTTATGCTTTTGGGTCCAAAAAAAATGGATTCGGTTACGGAAAGGTCATAGTTGCTTTGTCCGCGAAAAAATGCCCGTTCCCAAAAATTCAGCCTTTCGGTCCGTTTCGGGGTTCTTTTGTTGCAATGCGGTTACGAAAAGGTCATAGTAAACATCCTTTTGCCTGAAAATATGCTGTTATTGCAAAGCAATATGTCATTTTTATAGGAAAAAACCGGTTACGCAACGGTCATAATTGGTTACGGGAAGGTCATAGTAGAAAAAATTGGCGGTGAATGTATGTTTATCGCCCAAGCCAAAATGTGGTTACGAAAAAGTCATAGCTGATTACGGAAAGGACATAAAAGCGTTACGGAACAGTCATAGTTGGTTACGAAAACGTCCTATTTGTTCCCGAAAAGGTCATAGTTGGTTACGAAAACGTCCTATTTAGGTCGCATAAATCATTGATAATCAATGATTTATGGACGTCTAAACAAAAAAGAAAACAAAAGAAAAAAGGAACTAAAAACAAAGGGCGGAATCCCTGTTGTTGTTTTTTTAAAATGGGTTTGTATCAATCCAATGACCCAAAGCACATTGGGCAAACGGCCAGCCAAAAACCTGTCGGCACTCCCCTTCCCCTATCTTAAAGAAACTGTATGTAAAAAAAATTTACACGCCACGGTTTTATGTGATCATGTAAATCTATAATTCTAAATAAATAGAAATACAGCAATCTAAATAAATATAGTTTGTTTTCAAAAAAACACCCAAGAATGCTCAAAACGCTTTACGCGCTATTTTGAAGCGATTCAAATGCGAAATGGGCAACTTGCAGACTTGCCCCCAAAAAATCAGTGTAAATTAAAATAAGCAAGTAAAAATAGCTTGCCAGAAAGATGAATGCGGGTTTGAATCGCAATGCCCCGCTTTCGAGGGGCCAAAGCCGCTTTTTTTAACAAAGCAATTCTATTTAAATATAAAAATAGAAAAGTGTAATTACATAAAATTAGAATTCTATCCTGCCAGGTACGCCTCAACGGCTTCGATGACGCAAATTTTCATGCTCTTGTCGTCGTTGAGCGCTTTTCCCTTTAAGCGTTTCATCAGCTCTTTTGGAATCCATGCATTGAGCTGGGCTTCCTCTATTTTAGGGGCCGCTTCCCCTACCCTTGCCGCAACGGGCGCAACTTCTTGGATGGGTGTTGCCGATGTTGGGCTGTTTTTGAGCCGTTCGGCGAAATTGCTGCGGCGTTCTTGATATTCCTTTGCCATAGAAATTTAGATTTTTAGAAAAATAGATTGAGAGAATTCATTGGGGCTTTGTTGTTTGGTGGCCTTTTTATCGCAAAAAGACGGGTCAAATATAAAAATGTATTTTTAGAAATCTATTTATTTAGAAATCTAAATACCTAAAAGTGCCAAAATTTCATCGGCAAGTGCGGTTATCTCCGCTTTTGCCCGCTCATCCTCGCCCATAAAAACGCCGCTCATGATGGGCGACCGCGTGTAGCTGACGCGGTCGGAGATGCTCGTTTTCATCAAAGGCATATCGTAACCACCGAGGATTTCACGCACCTCGTCATTGATGGTCGTGCGGGGCTTGACCATGTTCAAGACAATCGCGGCGAGAAGGGTGGGGTGCTTTTGTTGTGCCTCTTTGATGAGCGAAATCGTGGCCCGGACAGCCATGACATCGAGAAAACCCACTTTTGAAGGCACCAAAACAAAATCAGAGACCCCGAAAAGCGCGGACAACTGGGCCGTCAAATAGGGTGGGGTGTCGATGATGAGGATATCCTTTTGCAGCTTGCGGAGGCCGGAAGGGTCGTTGTCGAAAGGGATGAGCTCCACCCCTTCGAGGAGGTCGCCGAGGCCGGTGAGGCTGCCCTGCAAGTCCGTATCGAGTAGCCCGACGCGCAGGCCTTCCCGGAAACAGGCGGCCAAATTGAGCGCGAGGGTGGTCTTTCCGACGCCGCCCTTTTGATGGGCGATGGTGATTATTTTCATAGTTTTCTATTTTTATAGAAATACATAATTAAAGAAAAATGCAAAATTAGAAATGCAAAGTTCTTTATTTCAATCAAAATAGAAGAGATTGGTGGTGAAATTGATTTGGCATCCCACTGTCATCAAACTACGCAATGTTTTTGTAATGTTGGGACATCCGAAAAAGTTGTCACAGTTATCGGATAAAAATGGCAGGGTAGGGGAGCGAGCCCAAGGTTAATAGGGATTTGACGAAAAAACGACCCGGGCATAACGAAGGCCCAGCGGACTTTGATTGGGTGAAAAAGAACGGAATGGGCTTAAAAAGCGGCCCAGGGACAGCTTTTACGAAAAAAAATAACCCCAATAAGTCACCCATTAAATATGAAAATTGGCACGGTTGTTGGATTTAAATCGGGTTGTTAATCCCCGCGATTTCGCGTTCAGAACACTGCATTTCCCGCCCAACTCCTGCACACAGTGTTTTTCGATAATCCCATGGAGCATTCACCGCTCCCTTTTCCACATTGTTTATCTGTTGTTTTTGGTTTTGTGGTCGTCACATGAATACGAACCCCGCGTTTTTTTCCCGGCAGTCCGGGCATTATGTTTGGTTCATATTCATCGGGCTTTCGGCAAGGCCAAAATCTTTAATCGGGAGCGAGGCATTAGAAGCGACAAGATTGGGCAGCATTTTACATAGAATATTTAATCGATAGGCTGCCCAGCCAGTTTCATTCCTCCAATTTTTTTTAAGGTATTCTGTAGCCACCTGTTTTGGGACAACCAAAAACGGGGCTTTATGGCTACGTCCCGGCTTTACGCCATCGGTTTTAGGTAGCAACCTATAATCGGGCAAAGCAAAATGGCCGGGGCGGGGTGTTGCTTAAGTAACGATGATCCATGAAACATGAAGAATAATACAGGTTCAATTTCTGTAATATCAAAACCCGTTCCAGTTTCGTCGCAAGACCTGGGCGGGCATTGCATTTTGCTCAAACTGGGCAAAAGCTCCGTGTATTTTTTTTACCAAAAAACAATCAAGAAGGCATGACGTGCCCCCGAGTACTCGGGGCACGCCATGCCTTTCTTTTATTTAATACAAATAGGTCCTGAAAACCTGATACTTCAGTTTTAAAACACGTTTTGACGATGAAAAAAATCGTACTCCTTTCGCTCGGCGGGGTCATTTCTGTGGCCATTTTTTCCGTTTTGAACCATGAAAAGGGATTCAAGACGCATCCGGTTTTTATCGGGGAAAATTTTGTCTACAAAAACCAACTTGCCGAAATCCAATCGGCGGTCGATTTGGGCAGCATAGGCTTTTCTCAAAAGTCCGCTTCGGTTCACGTCAAGCAAGACATACATAGCATCAACCGCGTCCTCGCCATCCATCCCGAAAAGGACGAAAACCTCGACGCGTCCCTCGTCTTCAAATACCGCGACGACGAACTCGCCAACCTCGACGAACGCCAACTCGGCCTCTGGAAATCCGAGGACGACGGCGGCTCGTGGGAGTGGCAGGGTGGGGTAGTGGACCCGCATTTCAATACGGTCTCGCTCGACCATATCTCCTCGTTTTCGCTCTGGACGCTGGCCTACGCGCCGCTCGCGGGCTGCACGCCGCCGTCCGCGATTGCGGTCACGGCGACAACTTCCGGCAATTTGACGGCAGGCGGAACGAACTCGTTTTCGATGTCCGGCGGCACGCCAAACACCGGAATCTCATGGGCAATCAGCCCAGCGGCAGGCGTTTCGCCAGCAACCGGAACCGGCACGACGACCGGAACGGTCACGTTTTCCAGTGCGGCAAATTTCACCGTGACCTTCACGGCAACCAATAATAATGTCCCGGCGGCTTGCTCGCCGAGCACTTCCACCATCGGCACTTTTTCCCAATTGGTCACCGCGCCCGCGCTTTCGACCGACGTGGACGGCGACCTCGTTTTGAACGATGCCGACCTCGACGACGACAACGACGGCATCCTCGACAACATCGAATGTGCGGGCGTGAACCTCGTGGCGAACGGCGATTTCGCCAGCGGCACAACGGGCTGGACACTCGGCAGCGGCTGGGGGCAGGAAGGTGGCTACGCCGCCAATTATTCCAACCCGCTTTCCAATTCCAGCCTTTCGCGCACGGTCACGGGACTGGCGACGGTCGGAAATCCGCTCAAATTGACGGCGCGGGTTTTTGCAAACAACGTCAACCGCACCGCCACTTCCAGCCAAACGGCGACCCTCGAACTAAAACTCGGCGGCACCGTTTTCGCCCGTTTTTCAAACGGCACGGGCAACACGATTACGGTTTTGGCCTTGAACGGCGCGACGGTTTCGCCCGCCAGTTTTACCATCGGAACTTATCAAAGCACGGCTTCTTCGTGGGCAAATTTCACGGCCAACATTCCGTGGGCGGCTGGAAAACCAAATGCCGCGCTCCTCGAATGGTCTATGACCTCCAACGGCGACGATTGGAGCGTGGACGATATTGCCATTTTGAACTCATTTTGCGACGGCGATGGCGACGGCATTTCCAGCCAATATGACCTCGATTCGGACGGCGACGGCATCCCCGACAACATCGAAGCACAGACAACTTCCGGTTTTCAAACACCTGCCGCAACCGTTGACGGGCAAGGCCGCGTGACCACTTACACAACGGCTGGCATTTCCCCGATTGACACGGACAACGACGGCGCAGCCGATTATTTGGACACCAATTCCAACGACGACGGCGCGAACGACACCCAGCAAGCGGGTTTGACCTTGACCAATATTGACTCGGATTTTGACGGCCTCGACAACGCGACCGACTCGAACGACGGGGCTTTTGGCCCTGCCAACGCGGGCATCACGAATGTTTATTCGACCTATCCGCACGTCCTTTCTTCGACGGAAGTGGACTGGCGTTTTTCGCCCGCGCCGGGCTGCGTGAACGTGCCGACGGCTGCAAACAGCCTCGTCAACGGCGTGGCGTACTGGCGTTATAGTGGCTTCACCGCCACGCCGGAAAGCGGCGTACCTGCGAATTTGATTGACAGGGGCTTTGTCCACACCCTTTTCGACCCGGAGGACGCTTTTTTGAACGACCAAAACGACAACATCACCCACGTTTTTAAAACCAAAGTGCAGGTCTCGGCGGGCAACAGCGGCAACTACAATTTTGAATTTACGAACCTCGACGACGAGGGCGCACTGTTTGTCAACGGCACTTTGGTCGCCGCCGGAAATTTTGCAAGCGGCGCGAACGTCGCGGCAGGCACCGCCCTTTTGAACGCGGGCATGAACGATATCGAAGTCCGTTTTTCAAACGGCGGTGGCCCTTCGACCTGCCGTTTGCGCTGGCAAGGCGCGGAAACCGGCAACGCGATGGCCAATATCCCCGAAAACAAACTCTGGATTTCGCCCGCTGGCCCCTCGGCCTGGTTCAAAGGCGAGGCGATTTCGGCGGTGAACGGCTCGGTGCCGTCGGGCTGGAAAGACAAATCTCGCAATGCGAACAACGTCACGACCTACCCCGGCCACAACCCCACGTTTCACAGCACGACCCCGACGCAAATCGTCAATTTCAACCCGGTCGTCAATTTCACCGACGACCTGATGTGCTCGTCCGACCACCTCAAAGGTTTTGCCTACGGCAAACAGGGTCACTCGATTTTCGTGGTCAATTGCCCGGAAGGCGCGCAACTCAACGAAGAATACGTCGCCGGTTACGGGCGCGACAACGCCACCAATTCCGACCAGTTCATCGGTTCGCAGTACGCCGGGCAACTGGATTGGGGCGGCTGGGGCAACCATTTGAAATACACGACCCCGCCATTTTGGGTGAACGGCACGCCGCGTTTGGTCTCGGCGATTTACAATAATTACAATATCCAGAACACCAATAACGCCACGCTCTATTCGGCTGGCAGTCAATTGGTTGCGGGCGCAAAAGATTGGTACAACCAAGCCAACGACAACGCCGACCTCAAAATCGGCGGCATCCCAGACCTTTCCAACGGCTACGGTTCGCACGGCCCGATTGCCGAGGTCATTTTTTACCCATGGGATTTGACGACGGCAGAGCGCGAGCGCGTCGAATCGTATTTGGCGGTGAAATATGGCTTCCAACTCGCCCACGATTACTACGCGGGCGACGGTTCAAAAATTTGGGACATCGGCGCGACCTCCGGTTTTGACCAAAATTTGGCGGGCATCGGGCGCGACGACTGCCAAGGTTTGAACCAAAAACAAAGCCGCAGCGGCAACGGCGCGGCCAATTCAAACGACATGGTCACGCTCGGAATCGGCACCATCGCCGCGAGCAATCCCGACAACTCGAACGCATTTTCCGCCGACAAAACCTTTTTGATGTTCGGCGACAACAACGGCTCCGTCACGGCGACAGCCACGGGTCTGCCCACAGGTTTGCCAGCGGCAATCAACCGTTGGATGCCCCGGAAATTTCGGGTCGAGGAAAAAGGAACGGGCGTTGGCTCGGTTCAAATCAAAATCCCGACCTCTTATTATTCGGGCATGAGTTCGGCGAAATTGTGGCTTTTGACTTCGGCAAATTCCAGTTTTTCGGGCGCGACGGCCACTTTGATGACGATAAATGCCGACGGCACGGCGACCGTAAATTTTGATTTTTCGGCAAATGCCGCGGCCTATTTCACCTTCGCGGGCATCGTGGACGACCGCGACATGGACGGCATCGCCGACGCTGCGGACGACGACGAGGACAACGACGGCATCAATGATTATCTGGAAAACGCCTGTTCGGCTTCGCCAAAAAATTACTGGACAACTTGGGGCGCGTATGGCACAAAATCCGTCAGCGGCACTTTGACCGCGAACGGCGGCGCGACGATTGGCGTGACCCAGACTTCCGACCAAAACTTCGGCACGACGGGCAGTATTTTCAATTACGGACAGTACGCGGGCTACGCCGACATCATCCCGAACTCGACTGTGCCGTATGCCTACAACGGCGGGACGTACACCGTGACCTTTTCGCAGCCTGTGCAAAATCCGGTTTTGCTCATTTCTTCGATTGGAAACGGCGGCTCGGGCCCGACTTTCACTTTTGATAAAAATTACACGGTCGAAATGGCTGGAACGGGCATGACCTATTCCAGTTCGACCACCCTTTCGGGAAAAGAAGGCTACTCGGTCATCCGTTTTCCGGGGACACATTCGAGCATCACGCTCACGTCGAGCGCGTACGAATGGTACTGGAACTTCACTTGGGGCGCGAAAATCCCGCCCTGTTTTGCTGATACCGACGGCGACCAAATCCCCAACCACCGCGACCTCGACTCCGACGCGGACGGCATTCCCGACAACATCGAAGCGCAAACCACCGCAGGTTTTCAGCCTCCGGCGGCGACCTATTCTTTGCTCGGCATCCCCACAAATTACGGCGCGAACGGCCTGACCCCGCTCGACACGGACAACGACAACGTGCCTGATTTTAAGGACACCGACTCGAACGACAACGACAAATCCGACACGCAAGAAGGCGCATTGACTTTGACAAATGCCGACTCGGACGAGGACGGTTTGGACAATGCGACCGATACCAACGACGCGGCTTTTGGCCCCG
>JANOQP010001012.1:0-5633 GCA_031414895.1 Saprospirales bacterium | reverse complement strand
TAGTCTGAAAAGCCGACTGGAAACCGTGCCACAAATGCAGCCCAACAACCCCCATCGAAACGACATAAAAAGCGACGAAAAAGCCGTTCTTATAAGTGTCCGCAACGAGCGTATAAAGGTCCTTCACCGGCACATCGAAAGTCGGATAGGTGACTTCAGCGAGCGTCCCGAACTTCATCACGCCCCAAAACTGGACCATGTGCAGGATGATAAAAACGAGGATGATGATGCCAAACCACGCCATGTTCCGCGCCGAAAAGCCGGAATTTTTCGTGCTTTGCACCCCGTATTGATGTGTGCCGCGCGCCGCCCGGTTGGCCAGCCAGAGCCGGATGCCCGAAAAAGCGTGATAGAGGATGAAGAAATAATTGCCGTACGAAACCACTTTGATAAGCGGGTTGTGCGTCATAAAATAGGCGTAAGTATTGAACGATTCGCCGCCGTCTTCGTTCAAAAGTTGGAGGTTGCCCGCGAGGTGGACGACCAAAAAAAGGATGAGGAACAGCCCCGTTAGGGCCATCATCAATTTTGCGCCGATGGAGGAATTGAGGAATTGAGTGAACCAAGCCATGATTTTTCGATTTTGTTTGCCGCAAAGACGCAGAGGGCGCGGAGGTTTTTTTTAAAATCAAACTTTGCGACCTCTGCGGCTTTGCGGCAGAAATAATAGTGAGGGCAAATCTATGAAGCCCTTTTGCTTTGCCAAAAAACCTTTCAACTCCGGCCAATATTTAGAGCCGTTTTAAATTCTCAACCAAAAAAATGAGCCTTTCTCAAAAATTGAACCCCGCTTTCGCCGATTTTTTGCTGAAATTCCCGCAAGTCGAGCTGCCCGCCATTTTGGGCGAGACCACGCACCATGCCTTTTCGACCGAAAACGAGCCGCTTTCCGACAAGATGACCTTCGATTTTATCAGCGAGGAACAGGACGAGTTCACGGAATATGTCCCTTGTTTCATGGTCGGAGCGACCAACGAATTCATCTCGCTCGTCTGGTGGAAAGCGGGGCTTTTGGTCTACGAATACACCCTCGCGACCTTCAAGCTCGACGGCGCCCCGATTGCCCGCCGTGTCATTGCCTCGACGAAAGTGGTCGGTGAAAACCTGCACCAAATGGTCGCCCATATTTCCGCCGATCTGACGGTTTATATTGCCGAGGGGCGGGCCATCGGAAAGGATTTTGACCCCCTGACGACGCATTCGTACACCGTCCAGTTTTTGCCGAACGGCGAGTTTTTTCAGGTGAACGCAGCGTTGAATTAAATAGCGCAAGCAATTGAATATCAACGGGTTATGACCAGTTTTCGAGTGAAAACGCCTGATTGGTTTTGCAAATTCAGGACATAGATCCCAGTCAAGAAACCGCCCGTTTCGAGCCGGATTTTTGATAGCCCGGACGCTATTTTTTTTGAAAAAAGAAGCCGCCCGTTCAGGTCAAAAATGGTCAAAAAAACATCCTCAAAAATGGGCCGGGCGAACTCGATTTCCACAAAATCATCCGCCGGGTTTGGCCGGATCTGTGGCCCGTTTTTTTCAAAAAAAGCGGTCGCGACAACCGCTTTTTCGGGGATGAAAATGCAGCTTTCCTCGCGGCAAACGAACCCGAGGATTTCGCATTCGGCGGTCAAACAATAAATGCCCGGCTCGCTGACCGAGAGGTTTTTTGACAAAGAAACCGTGTCGCCCGCCTCGTTTTTCCAGACAAAATCTTTGCAAAAAAGCGTGTCCGGTGCGGTCAAAACGATGGCCGGGCTTTTTGGCGAAATCGAATCCGGCGGGTCGAATTTCAACAAATTGGGCAGCACGGTCACCGTTTTTTCAACGAGGCTATCGCAATTTTTTGTGGAAAAAAGGGCTGTTTTGTACAAAACAGTCGTGTCGGCCACGGGCAAAACGGGTGCGCCCCACGGCAGTTTGTAGGCTGGAATTTGCGAAAAACAGATGGTGTCGCCCGGCAAAATCGTCGGGACGGGCGGCGTGTTGTCCACAAAAACGGGCTTCGATTTTTGAAACCCAGTGCTGCAGGAATTGGCCGGGGTGCATTTTATGGGGCCGCCCGTGGTCGAAAATTGGACGTTCGCGCAGTTCCCATCGGGTGCTGCCAACCAAACAACAGGGCCGGAAATTCCGTCAATATTGGCCGTCGGCGGAATTATCCATTGGTATGCGCTCGCGCCGGGCTGGTTTTCCACACAAAATTGGGCGATGCCGTTTTTGCAGACCGTGTCCGCGCCCATGATCGCCGAGGTCGGCAGGAGGGCCGGCGGGAGGAGCGCACCGGGCGGCGTGACGTTCAGTTGAAAATAACAGATGTCGCCCGCGTAGCCGTCCACGACGAGGAAATAGGTTTTCCCGATGGTGAAATTGCTGTAACTGACCGATTTTTCGGCAGTTCCGCAGCTTCCACAGCCGACGTTGCAGACCAAAAGTTGGCCACCGCAACCGTCAAAAATCGCAATTTGGAGGCCGTCGTTGTTTTGGCAACCGGACGGCGTGACCGAAAAATTGACATAATTGGTACTCGGCACAAAACCGATCCATTGCTCGTTTTCGATCGTTCCACAAAAATTGGGGACCATCCCGGCCGTAAAACCAGCCGTATTTCCGAACAGGTCGGAGAGGTTGCAAAAAACACAGGCACCAGCGCAATTATCGGCGGGCGCAACGTTCGGCGGACAGGCCGGTGCGGGCTGCGCGAGGGCGGTTTTTGCCAAAAAAAAGAGGGCGGCGAGCGTGCTGGAAAACTTGTGCATCATGCTTTTTCGACGATTTGGATGATGAAGGTAGGCAACAATTTGTGAAGCGGCGGCCCGGGTTTTCACAAAACTTTAATCGTCGAAAAGGGCATCCGGCGGTCGGATTTTGAGGCCGTTTCAAGTCTGGTGCTATCTTTGTCGCCGCTTAAAAAAGCCGGGCTTTTTGCCCGAAAACCCATCTTTTACAACAAAAACGAAAGTTTTTCAATGAAAAAACAGTTATTTTCCCTGATTTTATTGGTCCAAATTTCGGCCCTCGGCTTTGCGCAGAACAACGCGGTCGAGGTCATCGGCAAGGTTTTCGGTTGCCAACCAACCGATTCGGTGCGCCTTTTTGAATTCGACGGGCTGCAAATGATCCAGGTCGGCGCCGCCCTCCGGACGGGTGCGGACAGCACTTATCATATCAAAATCCCGGCAGGCTCGCCCAAGTTTTACTGGTTCGGTTTGAGCGACCAATTGGGCAAATTTTTCCTGCTCGGCAAGGAGCCGGTCGTGACCATTTGGGCCGGCTGCGCCAATATCGACAAGGCCCGTACGGTCGGTTCGCCCATCAACGAGAGCCTCGACAAGACCAACAAACACCTCGATGCGCAGAAAGAGGAATCGGCCGCGCTGCTCCAAAAATTGCGCGGCTGCACCGACGACCTTTGCAAAAACCAGACGATGGCCGACCTCAAAAAAGTGGACGACCGCAAGCGAAAGCTCCTCGATTCGCTCAAAAAGGCCGACCCGGTCATGCACCGCCTCGCCGCGCTGAACACCTATTATAATGCCGACGCGACCGCGAAGACGAAGTACCAACAGGAGCGTGATTATTTTGCGAAGGAATATTTCAAACAGGCCGATTTTTCGGACGCGGCCTATAATGACCAACCGTCGGTCTATGATGCGTTCAAAACGTACTCGAACGCGCTGGTCAATTTCGGTTTTCAGGACACCGAAGTGCGCAACGCCATCGAGACGGAATTGGCGCGTTTCCCGCAGGGGTCGAAAGCGTACAAATTTGCGCTCGCCGGGGCGGTCATCGGCCTCTCTTCGTCGTCGAAACTCGCGCTTTGCGAGACCTATTTGAACGACTATTCGAGCAAGTTCAATATCCGAAATTCCGCTTCCGTCAACCGCATCCGGTACACCCTCAACCAGTCGCGCACGTCGATGATCGGGGCAGAAGCGCCCGATTTTTCGATGAACACCGTCGAAGGTAAAGCATTGAGCCTCAAAGAGTTGCGCGGAAAAGTGGTCCTCGTGGACTTCTGGGCAAGCTGGTGCGGCCCATGCCGGAAAGAGAACCCCGCTGTCGTGGCGGCCTATCAAAAATTCAAGGGCCGCGGCTTCGATATCCTCGGCGTGAGCCTCGACTCGAACAAAGACCGTTGGGTGGATGCCATCGCAGCGGACGGCCTCACCTGGCCCCATGTTTCCGACCTAAAAGGCTGGCAAAACGACGCGGCGAAACTCTATTCCGTTACCTCGATCCCGCAAAACGTGCTGCTCGACAAAGAGGGCCGCATCCTCGCGCGGAACTTGCGCGGCGAGCAATTGGAGGCGAAATTGGCGGAGGTTTTTAAGAATTGATTGTCTGAACTGTGATTCTTTTGATTTTTATGATTGGCTTGATTTCAAGTTTTCATTCATAAAAATCACACCAATCAAAAGAATCACAGTTCAGTCAATCCAATCAATCACAGAAAAGGGGTGTCGCCAGCGATTTGGCGATACCCCTTTTTTATTGTTGAAACCTCAATCACAGAAAATCAGGTCAATCAAAAGAATCACAGTTCAGACGACCTTTTCTGTTGAAATTCGAGCCGATAGCTCAAGATCGGGATGAGCCCCAATCCCTTTTTGGCCACGACCTTTTCCAAAAACGGGTCGTAATAATGCCACGCCACATTCAACCGGTTCGACACATTTTGCACATCGAGGGCGAGGGTGCCGGTGCGGTTTTTTTTGTTTTTTTTCCAAAAAAGGCGGAGGTCGGTGCGGAAATAGGTGGGGAGGCGGAGGGTGTTTTCGGCGCCAGTCTCAAATATGGTCGTCTGTGAAAGTTGGGATTGGTTGACATCGATCGGTGTTTCCCAAAAACCGCCGCGAGCATGGACGCGCAAATTGATGCCGAGCGTTCGGGTCGTGCCGGATTCGTGGGTTTTTACCCAATCCTTTCCGGCCAAAAAATTGGTCGTCCAGCGGCTGTTGAAACGTGTTGTGATAAAATCGCCGGGGCGGATTTCTTGTTTTGCGTCGAAAACGCTGGCGTTTATTTCGGAAAACCAGCCGTTGGAAAAGGGGCGGGAAAGGCTGGCTTCGAGGCCGCCGAGTCGGGCAACGCCAAGAATCGACCCTTTTTGATAGTTCAAAAAATCGCTCCAATCGAGCGGCGAATTGAGCGTCGCCGGATAGGTGTAGGTGATGGGGAATTGGTTGAATTTTTGGTAAAAAACACCGACCGTCAATCTGTTGCGCGCCCCAAAATATTTATCCAAGCCAATCGAATATGACCAAGCGTCCAGCCCTTTTTTGAAAAGGGATTCGGGGAACAGACCCGTCAAAACCGGCTGGCTCGAACGTTGGATATTTACAGAAACGAGGTCTCTTTTGTTCAGTTTTATGGCAAAACCCAAATGTGGCTGGAAAGCCAAAAAAGCGGAATCAATTTTCCCGCCCTCGCTCGCCACTACCCGAAGCCCGGCAAAAACCGTTACTTTTTTGCCCACCGGGGCCACCACTTCCATATAGTTCCTGCACTCCAACTTTCGGGGCTGAAAACCGAAGGTTTCGCCAGGAAGGTTGCCGGGCTTGAAATAGTTTTCAAGTGTTTGGGTGTTTTCCTCCATGCTGACTTCGCCCCCAAGCTCGATTTTCACCAAATTTTTA
>JANOQP010001011.1:0-2967 GCA_031414895.1 Saprospirales bacterium | reverse complement strand
AGACCGAGATCGGCACCTGCATCGAAGATGGGAAGTCGTACCCGTTTGAATTTGTGGTCTCCTCCAACCTGATCGACACCATTTCGGGCGTGCTGCACCTGACAACCACGCTGCCACCGGGCTTTTCGCTCGACCCGGACTGTCCGCTTTTTGTCAATGGCCAACCGCCGCTTTCGGTCGCCCAAACCGGCCAAACGGTGGTCGTGCAGACCGCTTTGCCGCTCGGCGACTCGATTGCGCGGATGCCTTTTTGCCTCATTTTCGACTGCCCCGCCGACCTGCCCTGCATCACCGCGCAGTTCCCGCAGTCGGGCGGCGCACTGACCATCCCGGTACCGCTGCCGGGCGACACGGCCTGTTTTGGGCTGAACGGATGCGCCGCGAGGTGCTTTTTGAAGATGCCGTTTCAGGCTTCCATCACCGAACTGCCGACGGACGACCCGGATTGTGGCCTCAATTTTTGCAACGATATCCCGGTCGCCGTCGCCAACGAGTGCAATGCCGGCCCCGGCGACGACCCCAACGGCCCGACCGGGGGCAGCCCAAATTCAACTTTTATCGGCGATTTTATGTCCGCCCGCGTCAATTTTGGCCATGCCGACACCGACGACGACCGCTTCGCAAACCAGCCGCTTTTTTCTGCCGAAAACCAACCAAACCGCCGCCGCGACCGCTTCATGACGGGCGACACGGTGCGTTTGGGTTATTCAGGGACGGTCATTGTGGGCGGCGGGTACACGGGTTTTCCGTTGAAATTTTACCATGAAATCGTCAAATCCGACGCTTTTTTGAACGGCGCGGACGAGTGCGACGTGCAGAGCGGCCAATTTGAATGGGCCTCGGCGGACACCGGATTTGTTTTTGTCCAGGGAAATTTGCGGATAAAATACGCCAACGGCACGACTGCCACTTGCCCGATCATCGCCCCAACTTTCGTCGAGGATGCCCATTTTGCGAAGCTCATCGCGCTCAATATCAGCCCCGAACAGTTGATCGACGAGGTGGTGAGCGCGTCGCACGAATTTGACCTGAAACTCCCCGAACTTTTCGACAGCGGCTGCCTTTTGAAGCCGACGCTCGATCTCGGCGACTCGATTTTTGTTGCCACGGACTATAAAATGATGGGCAATTTCACGTCCGCGCCGCCACCTTTCAAGCTCTCCCCGCCGCTGATCAACACCCGCAACGCGCAGGGCTGGATCGGCAACCAGCCATTTGCGTGGAACTGCTACCCGCACAAACCGATGCAATACAGCGGTTTTAAGGAGTATTTGCGGCAAAACACGTTCGGCATCCGGCCCTGCGAAAACTCGGTCGAGCCGAAATCGTTCCGCTATTCGATCTTGATCGCGCGGCCAAATATGTTCCCGTTCGAGGTGCGGCCATTGACCAAAATTTTGGAATATAAACAGGGCGCGCCCGCCCAATTTGCGCTCCAATCCGCGCTTTTGAGGTATCTCGTTTTGCAGGATTCAGTGCCGGTGCTGAAAGATTTGCCGCTCGCGGCGACCAAAATTGGCGACTTTTTGATCGTCGATTTCGCGCCCGTTTTTGCGCAGCCGCACGACGAGGGCATGATCTTTTCGACCAAGATAACTTGGCTGCCCGACTGCAATTTCACCGACCCCGACACGTCCATCCAGCTCATCAAATTTCAGTACCCGAACTGTTTTTGGCCACAGCCGATTTTCGAGAGGTTGTACGAAAACGCGATCGGCTATTTTGCGAACACAGCGGTTTTGAAAGCCACCGGCCCGGTTTTGGTCACCTCGCAAACGGGGCTTTTCGACCTTTCCTTTTTGGTGAAAAACCAGCGCGTTTCGCCCGCGGTCAATTCGTGGGCCTTTTTCACGGACTCGCTCGGCACGACTTCCAATTTTGAGGTTTTTCAAAACGGCGCCCCGCTGGCGATGTCGAACGGCGTTTTCCAACTCGGTTCGATCGGCTCTTTTTTGGAAAAAAACCTTCAAGTAAAATTGCGCAGCACGTCCTGTGGCCCCGAAAAAATCTTCTTGAACTTCGGCTGGTCGTGCGCCCCGCTCACTACCCCACCCTCGCCCGGCGAGGCTTGCGGCCACGACACGCTGACCATCGAACTGCAAAACCTCGCCACCGAACTCGACCTTGCCATCATCGCCGAACCGGCGGAAATCCCGCTCTGCGCCGAGTCCGGTTTTTTTGAAATTGAGGTTTTCAACGCCAAAATCGGACATGCTTTTGATGTTTTGGCCTCCGTGAAATTGCCGCAGGGCCTCTCCATCTCGCCCGGTTCGGCCCAAATAAGCTACCCGACGGGGGCAGCTTGGCAACCGACCGCCGACCCCACCGCGCTCGCGGGCAACCTTTTTTTGTGGGAAATAAACGACCTGCTCCCGTCGCTCGTGGCCAATGGACTGCCCGGCGTGGATGAAATTCCGAAGAAAAACAGCATCCGAATCCGGTTCAAAGTCGTGGCCGAATGCGGTTTTGTGGCCGAGAGCCAGCCAATTTTTGCGACCGAGGGGATCGAACCTTGCGGCATCCGCACCAATAATTTGCGCAAAACGGGCGACCCGATCCACCTCGCGGGCGTCGCGCCGAGCTATTCCGCGCAGGTCAGTTTGAACGCGGCCGGCGGCCAAACGCCCGTTTCCTGCGGCGAAACCGTCAAATTGGACGGACAAATCAGCCTTTCCGGCACACCATCGCCGGGCGACAGCATCATTATATTATTGCCGCCGGGCGTTTCGTTCGTCGCGGGCAGCTATGTCGCGGGAGTTGGTGGGCCAGCCGGGCCGCCCATTTTTTCGGGAAATACCGGGCGGCTGCCCATCCCGACCATGACCAGCACGCCGTTCATCAATTTTTCTTTTGAAATAAAATACGACGCGCCGCTCGGCTGCCTCGACGCGGCGGTCTTGGTGCAGGTCGTGAGCGCGACGACGGCCATCTGCGTTTCGACCGGACAGCCCTGCGGCGTTTCGGTGG